>JAYVMH010000109.1:0-8641 GCA_043759015.1 Actinomycetota bacterium | reverse complement strand
ACATCCAAACCGGCCACAAACAAGGCCAGAACACCCTCGACAACCTCACCCGCCTCTACACCACCACACCCTGGCTACCCACAAACTGAGCAGTTACGGCGCGCTTGATGGAATGGCGCTGTGGACGACTGTAGGATGGGTAAGTACGTCCTCGACGGGACGTGTCATCCATCTTCCTCAAACTCCTCGGACTCCGTCACAGGGCCCGTTCAGGATTCGGAGGTGCAGACGACGCTCGTACCCCGCTCCCCCACCGTCCCCCTGGAGCGGCTCGCCGCCTTGGAGGCGAAGGTGGCCCGGGCCGTCACCCAGTCCCGGGCGGCGTCGACGATGCGCGCCTACCGGTCGGACTGGACCGATTTCAGCCTGTGGTGCGGCGGGCTCGGCCTCGACGCCTTGCCGGCGGCGCCGGCGACGATCGCCGCCTACATCGCGGAGCTCGCGGACCCCGGCGATGATCGGTCGCCGGCGGCGGTGGCGACGATCACGCGCCGGTTGGCGGCGATCGGGGAGGCCCACAAGCTCGCCGGGCACGTCTCGCCGTGTGGGGAGGCGTTGGTGCGCGAAACCATGAAAGGGATCCGCCGCACCCTCGGGATCGCGCAACGGCAGAAGAAGCCGGTCACCACCGCCGACATCCGGGCCGCGGTCCCCCGCCTCCCCCTCACGGTGCAGGGCGATCGGGACCGGGTCGTGCTGCTGCTCGGGTTCGCGTCGGGGATGCGCCGCTCTGAGCTCGCCGGCCTCGATGTCGAGGACCTCGAGGCGGTCCCCGACGGGCTCCTCGTGCACCTCGGTCGTTCGAAGACTGACCAGGAGGGCCGCGGTCGGCGCGTGGAGATCGTGTACGGGACCGACACCGCCACCTGTCCCGTGACCGCGGTACGGACATGGTTGACCCGCAGCGGGTTCACCACCGGGGCGTTGTTGCGGCCCGTCGACCGGCACGGTCGCGTCCTCCCTCACCGCCTCACCGGGCAAGGTGTCGCTCTCGTCGTGAAACGCCACATGAGCGCCCTCGGCCACCCCACCGGCGACTTCGCCGGCCACAGCCTCCGGCGCGGCTTGGCGACCACCGCCGCCCGCAACGGCGCCTCGGAACGCACCATCATGCGCACCACCGGCCACACCAGCGTGGAGACGGTGCGCTCCTACATCGACGACGCCGAACTCTTCACCGACCCCGCCTCGAAGTACCTCGGACTGTGACCATGACGGGTGTGGCTGTCGGTCGTCGATGGTCGGGTCGCGGGTCAACTGGGCGGACGCATGGATGATCGGTGGCCTAGGTTCGTGTCGTGAACTCGGGCTACGCGGCGGCGTACACGCACAAGGTCGCGTCCCAGGGTGACGAGGCCCGGCTGCTGGTGGCCTGGTTGGCGCCGATCACGGGGACGCTGGCGGTGGTCGCTCCCCAGAAGACGAACTTCGAGCACGCCAACTTCTTGGGTCGGCTCGGGGTGGCCCGAGCACCGCGTCTGACGCAGCGGAGTCTGCACGACCTGTACCAGTATCGGCCCGCGAAGGTGTTGGCGTTGTGGCCGACGCAGAAGCTGCTGGGAGAGATTGACGCCACCCACGCGGTGAACGCAGTGGCGGTTCTGTCGTGGACGCTGGACGAGATCGCACCGTGGTGCGCCGCCCGTGCAGCGGTCGACGTGTTGAACCTCGCCCCCGCGACCGTGGCACCGGTGATCACTGATCGTGCCGTGCACGGCGCCATGATCGAGATCACGCGCGGTGTCAACATGTCGGCCCCCTTGTCGCACCCGTCTGACCATGACCGGGTCGTGTCCGCTTTCAGGCTGTTGCACCGGCATGGTCACCGCTGGCAGGCGGAGGAACTCGCTGCTTGGGCGCTGGCACATGGCTGGGAACAACGGCACGTGGACGTGCTCCTCGACAAGACGGGCCGCATCGCGCAGGGACGGGTCGTGCAGCTCAAATCCCGAGGATCACACGGCGAGTGGTTCGACGCGAGTGCCATCGCTCGATGGATCGCCCACGCCGACGCGGACCCCGAGTGAGGAGACGGTCTGATGGTCGAGTCAACGTTGTGGATCGTTGATGGCGGCGAGTGTGGTGCGGGTGAAGGTGGTGCAGATCGCGGTGACGCGCTCGTTGGGGATGTCGCCGCGGAGGGCGTCGATGGCGAGCTGGGTTCCAGGTGATCGGGGGGTTGCGAAGAGCTCATGAAGATAGGTGAGGGCGTCGCTGGTGGCCTCGCGGGCGGGGTTGGTGGTGAGGAGCTGCTGGAGGGTGGCAGTGGCGGTGGCGGGGGTCAGGTTCTGCATGAGGCGGTAGATGTCGGCGGCGTCTTTGCCCCGGACTCGGTCGGGTCGCCGCGACTGGTCGGTGACGCGGTCGTGGAGCTTGTGGAGTTTGGCGACGAGCAGCGCGGCGGGCCCGGCAACGTTGATGGTGACGCGGCGCGTATCGGTCGGGTCGAGCGCAGTGATGACGAGGGGGCCGTGGTCGATGAGGGCGGCTTCGAGGCCGACGGCACGGCCGGCGGCACGGTTGCCGTGGGGGCCGAGGCGGGCACCACGGGTGCCGGGCCCACTGACGGCTTCCGGGACGATGAGGTCGATGGTCACGGTGTCGGTGTGGTCACCGATCGGGATCTGTTTGCCCCAGATCCCGGGCCGGGCCTGGTAGACGGGTTCGAAGGCGGCGGCCCGCATGACGGTGTCGAGGTGGGGGTCGCCGGCGAGGTGGCGGGGATCGATGACGAGGTCCCCGTCGGTCGTGTAGCTGGCACTGAACGACAGGGTGATCTCGGCGGTGCGGAGGTAGACGGCCTGGGCGCCGACGAGGATCAACGAGGCCCGGTGGGCGTGGAGCGCGTCGAGCGCGTCGAGCAGGACGCGTCGGGCTTCGATCGTCATGTTGGGAGTGGCGGTCACGGGGCGTCGTTCCCGTCCGGGTCGGGTGAGGCGACGTCATCGATGGTGGGGATACGCCACTCAGGTTCGTGGTGGTGCATCCAGGCCAGGACGGCGTCGCCTTCGTCGGGCATGCGTCCCGTCCCGGCAAGGCAGTCGATGACGATCTGACTGGGGGCGACCCACCACAGGCCGGTGTCGTCGACCACCGTGCGCTGGTAGACGCCGGGGGTGGCGGGTTCGATGATGCGGACATCGGCGCCTTCGTCGCTGGGGATGAGCTCGAGCGCAGCAGCGAGACCGGTGGGATCGTCGCTGTAGACGACGAGCCCGCGGGGGGCGGTCACCGCCGACAGGCGGGCGGCGGCGAACGATCCGGTCACCGCGTACCGCAACCGGATCGCGGCGAGGTCGGTGAGGGTCTTGGTGACCCCGTTGCGGCTGATGTAGCCGCTGGTACGGGCCGGGTCGAACAGATCGCGCACGGTCTGGGCCCGCCGACGTAACAGGTCCTCCCACTGCACCTCGGTCACGAACCCCCGACGAGTCCGTGCGATGAGGGCGTCGTCTTCGAGGGCCTGGAGGACCCGGGAGCAGTACCCGGTGCTGACCTGGGCGACGGCGGCCACCTGGGCGACCTGATACGGCGGAGCCACATCGACCAAGGCGCGGATCACCTGCCCGGCGACCGGGCCGCTCACGCCCCGATCTGGACGAGCCCGCGGGACCGGATCACGCTGAGCACCGACCGTGCGCACCAGCACCGCCGGATGATCGGCGCTCAGAAAGACGTTGCCGGCCAGATCCAGGTAGTTCACGTGCTCCTGTTCGAGCAGATCCCGGCTGCGCGGACTCAGATACGGCGCCACGACCAACACGGCGGTATGGCTCGTGTGCCGCAACCGCCGCGCCAACGGGCTCCCCACCGCTTCCCGCAACGACGCCGGCGTCGGCCGTAACGAAGCGACCACCAGCCACGAGGACCCCGAACCGTTCGCGTCGTAGAGCGCCAGACGAGCATCACCCTCGTCACCCGCACCCTGCTGACGCTCCACCCGCCACCGAGGTGGCAACACCGCACCGAACGCGCGCACGGCGGCCTCCAGCAATGCCTCCTCGTCCTCCACTCTCTCCGCCATCGAACCTCGAACCATGCACCGAATGCTACCCAAAGGAGAATGCCACTAAGTGGCAATCAGGTGTAACTCGCACTGAGCACCCATGAGCCTCGAGCGTCACAGAGGTCCTGGTCCCAGCAGCGGGACCACCATCCGTGGTGGTCGATTCCTGGTCTGGCTCCGTGTTCTTCGTCCTTCTCGTGAGCCAGAAACGGGCCTCGGCGAGGGTGTCGTGGCGGCCTTGGGCTTTCAGCGTGATCGGTGGGCTCCGGGGTGGCCATGGGCGCGTATGCAGCGGGTGCCGGCGCGGGGCATGAGGGCGTCGCATCGGGGTGTGGCGCGGTTGAGCACGATGGCGGGTCCGGGGTAGTCGACGCGGCCGCGGGCGCGCTGCAGGGCGGCGCGGAGTGCTCGGAGGGGGTCGGGTTGTCCGTCGGGTCCCCAGCCGTGGGCGAGGGCCGCTTCGAGTTCGTCTTTGGAGAGGAGGGGGGCGGTGCCGGCGGGTAGGACACCGGAGGCGATCGCGGCGCGGATCATGCCGTCGGGGGCGGGGGGTGGCCGGTAGTCCCATCCGTCCAGGCCGATGGTTTCCGGGAAGATGTCGAACAGGGAGAGCGCTTCCCAGAGTTGGGTGACCTCGTCGGGGGCGAGGGCGCCGGTGTGGACGAGAGCGACGGCGATGTCGTAGACCTCGGAGGCTCGGCGGGGTCCAAGGCAGAGCACTTCGATGAGGCCGGTACCGGTGTGGCTGGAGGCCCGGTAGACGACTCGGTGCCGTTGGGCGAGGACGTCGAGGGTGTTCCATCCGGCCAGGGTCCCGCCGAGGGCGTGTTTGCCTTCGGGGTCGTTGCACAGCCGGTGGATGGCGGCGAGCACCTCGATCTGGTCGTGGTCGGTGAACTCGGCGAGTTGCTCGACGAAGACGTCGCTACAGACGATCTCGGCTTGGTCGTCGGGGAACCGTCTGGTGCGCGTCACTCGGTGGCGGCGAGCTCGCGGGCTCTGGCCCGGACGCGGTCGGCGTCGATGCCGAGGCGGAGGCACACGTCGTTGAGGTCGAGTTTGGCGGGGCGACGGGCCAGGACGGCGTCGGCGGTGCTTTCGATGAACGCCCGGGTGGCTTCGCGGACGCGTCGGAGGTCTTCGTCGATCCGTTCGGCGCTGTCGACGATGGCGACGGGATGGCCGTGGTTGGTGAGCACGACGCGCTGTTCGGTGGATGTCGTGGCCACCGCGGAGACACCTTTGGCGGCGGCGACGGCGATCGGCATGCGCAACGAGGGGGCCATAGTGATGGTTCTACCCGAATCTGTGCAGTGCTGCAATGGCCCTCGGTGGGGTGCGGTACCGTGAGGGGGTGGCGTTGCGGGCCGGGGAGTGGTTCCATCGGATGAACTTCCCCGCGGGTCAACGGGCTCCCCTTGGCACAGCAGCGGAGCTGTGGGACCCGGCCGCCAGGAACTACGAGGGCCACAACGAGACGCGCGTCGTCATGAACACGATGGTCGGCCGGCTCGATGAGCTCAACGGTGGTCATGGTCGGGTGGCCACTGATGGCGAGGTGGTCGGCGAGCTGTACGCGCCGTTGCTGGGCGATCTGGTCGTTGCCGCTGGCGGTGTGGAACACGCGGTCCGACGGTTCCTCGATGAGGTCGACCGGTTGCAGCAGGACGCGACCAGGCTCGGGCTCTGGTCGACGGCGGTGACGGTGCAGGGGATCGGTTCGGCCGAAGGTGCGTGGTACGCGTTTGCTGACGTGGTGTCGTGGGCTCGAATCGTGCAGGAACGACTGGCTCGCCCGCCACCGCGCAAAGGCGGTTTGCGCTGGCAAGGGCTGCTCCCGGCGCTGGCGCCAGGCGAGCTGCGCTCACGTGCACAGCAGCTGTACGACGAGTTGCTCGAAGGCCCCTACGGTGAGGTGCGCAAGTTGGCCAACTTCACGCTGCACGCCGCCCTGATCCGCAGCCCGCATTCCGGCGCGACCGTCGACACGGCCGGGACGGTGCACCTTCCCTTCCCGGACCGGGCGGACTCCCCCCGTATCGCCCACCCCTCGACGCTGCGTTTCACCCAGCGGCGCGACGCCGTCACTTACACGACCGACCTGTGGACCGCGATCCAACACTTCCTCGACGCTGTACTCACCGCGTTCGCAGCCGCGACACCGGATCGGTTCCGCCATCCCGCACCGTCAGGGAGCGACCGGAGTTGCGCGTCGACGTGACGTCTGGACCCGGCTGCGGATCACGATGGTCGCCGTCAGTGCTAGGCCAGCGATGACGGCAAGGATGACGGGTCCTCCGGCGCTGTCCTTGTCAGGGCCGCACTGCGCACCGATTCGATCCTTCAGGCTCGAGAGAGCACCGTCGAGTCCCGGGCCGCCTGGATCGAGAGAGATGAGCCGCCCGTTGAGATCTCCGACCTCGGCACGGAGCGCGGACAACACCGCCGCTGCCGCCGCGGGCTCGTCCAAGGGAGCGGACCGCTCGCCGCATGACACGGTGACGTCCCAGGTCTCGCCGCGGTCGCTGTAGAGCGAAATGGTGGTCGTTGTAGTCGACGTCAACCAGGTGACGGCGAACACGAAGGCTGCCACGAGTGGTAGGAGCGCCAAGAGGACCGTGCGCGCCTTGATCCTCGGCAACGGTTGGCGGGTGTGTCCACTCTTGGCTGCCTCGCGCGGCAACGCCGGCGGCTCGATTCCAACGGCGATAGCTGCCCGGCGGTTGACGGCGTAGAGACGGGCCCGACCCTCGAACAGCATCCCGTCAAGGCGTCGGCGATGTTCTGGCGACACCGTGGCGCGGAGGTGGTCCCACCAGGGCCGCTCGGTGTGCGCGATGAGTGCCGCCGCTTGGTTGCCGATCACAGCGACCGTCCTCATCTCGGTGACCGACGGCGGCGTAACACCGGGCACCGAGTGAGCGGCGTCGAGCAGATCGGAGATCATGAGCTTCGCCGACACCAACGCCTCGATGATCTCCGCCCGCAGCCCGTCCGCCAGGCCGGGAGGGCCGCCACCCAAGAGCTCGGCCCCCTTGGAAAGGACAGCGACGTACTCCGCTAGGTCCTTCGCGTGCTGGGCCAGCCCCCGCCTGGCGAGACCGACGTTTCGGTTGCACCCGCACGGGCATGCCGCCACACCCTGGACGGTAGTCGCCGGTCAGGTCGAGCTGCGCTGGTCCACCTCCGCCTTCTCGTGACCCCAGCACGGGTACCGTTCAAGGGGTGGGTGAGCCGACGCGGGCGACGTTGAAGAAGCTGTTCGGGTTGTCGCGTCAGGCGTGCTTCTACCGGGGGTGCGAGGCGAAGATCGCGGATGTGCGGTGGCCGACGGTGAACGGCGAGGTGGCCCACATCCGAGGGGAACGCCCCGGTTCGGCGCGCTACGACCCGGACCAGAGTGAGGCCGAGCGGCAGGCGTTCGAGAACCTGATGGTGCTCTGCCCCAGCTGTCACAAACGGGTCGATGATCTCGAACCCGCTGATCATCCGGTGGAGCGGCTTGAGGAGATGCGCCGTCGTCATCTCGAACATGAGGCGGCCAAGCCGTGGGCGACCGGCGATGAGCTCGAACGCTTCGTGGACCTCGTCTTGATCGCCTTGCACCGCGCGCAGTTCCTCGCGGCGGCCAGGAGTGACTCGCCGGCGTCGTTGGAGTTGTCGTCCGCCGAGGTGCAGCGGCGGGCCACGGAGGCGTGGGCGACGTGGGTGCGGGTCGAACGGGACCGGGTCACGGGTGGCATCGACGTGATCAACGACAGTCCCGAGCCGCTGCTGCAGCCCGCCCTGACCTCAGTGGAGGGCCCGTGGCGGGGCGACGAGTTCGCTGGCCTGCGCCCGGCGAGCGTGGAGGCCGGTACGACGTGGCGGGCCGGGTTCCTCGGCGCCGATCACGTCGAGCCGACCCGGGCGCCGTACCGGGTCGAGTTGACGTGGACCGATCAGAGCGGCAGCCGCCGTGTGGCCCAGTACGACCTGTGACCCCGCGAAACCTGGTCCCAGGATCGCTGGAGAGCGACGAAACCGACCCGGGCGGCACCGGAGGGCCGGACCCCCAGAACCGTGTCACAGCGCCCGTCCAGGATGAGGACGTGCAGACGACACTGGTGCCCTGCTCCCCTACCGCCCCCCTGGAGCGGCTCGCCGCCTTAGAGGCGAAGGTGGCCCGGGCCGGTGACCCGTTCCCGGGCGGCATCGACGGTGCGCGCCTACCGGTCGGACTGGACCGATTTCAGCGGGTGGTGTGGCGGGCTCGGCCTCGTGGCGTTGCCGGCCTCGCCGGCGACGATCGCCGCCTACATCGCCGAGCTCGCTGAACCTGGCGACGACCGGACGCCGGCGGCGGTAGCGACGATCACCCGACGCCTGGCGGCGATCGGGGAGGCCCACAAGCTCGCCGGGCACCCGTCGCCGTGTGGGGAGGCGTTGGTCCGCGAGACCATGAAGGGGTCATCCGGTCAGTGGCGCCAAATGCGGGGGGAGTGCTTCGTCTAACGGGCGGGTCGTAGGGGTCGGTGTGGTTGGGCGAGGACGGCGGGGATGTCGATGGTGTAGGTGCCGTAGGGGTTGATGTGGGCGTACCGGGCTGGGCTGGTGTGGGCGAGGACGGTGTGGGCGAGGACGGGCTGGTCGTCG
>JAYVMH010000108.1:0-8645 GCA_043759015.1 Actinomycetota bacterium | reverse complement strand
GCCACGAGCTGCGCGGTCGGTGCCCGGTCGTCTGGAGCGAGCACCACGGCGGGTACTGGGTCGTCACCGGGCTCGACGAGGTCAGCGAGATGTACAAGCACCCCGAGCTGTTCTCGGCGGTCAAGGACGTCACCGACCCGACGAGCGTGTACCGCGGCATCCAGATCCCCGACGCCAACCCGCAGATCACCGCGGGGTTCCTCGAGATGGATCCGCCAAAGCAGCTCGACTTCCGCCGGGTGCTCAACCCGTACCTGTCGCCGACCGCCATCGAGCGGTGGGAGCCGCTCGTGCGCGACGTCACCCACGCCTGCATCAACGAGGTGATCGAGACCGGACGGCTCGACTTCGTCGACGACATCGTGAACATCGTCCCCGCCGTGCTCACGATGGCGATGCTCGGCCTGCCGCTCGCGGACTGGGTCGTGTACTGCGACCCGACGCACGCCCTCGTCTACACCCCACCGGACAGCCCCGACCTCGCCCGCGTGCAACAGGACGGGCTGACGATGGTCATGACTCTGGCCGGTTCGATAGCGGCCGCCCGTCAGACGTCGCGGCCCGGCATCATCAAGGCGCTGATCGAAGCCCGCGTCGACGGTGAGCCGCTCGACGACGCCGGCATCATCGGCACCGTCTTCCTCGTGATCGGCGGCGGCTTCGATACGACGACGGCCTTCACCTCGAACGTCTGGCGCTGGCTGTACGAGAACCCCGCGGAGAAGGCCCGGCTCGTCGCCGACCGCGCGCTGCTCGACACCGCCACCGAAGAGTTCCTCCGCTACTTCAGCCCGTCGCAGGGCGATGCCCGGACGGTCACGCAGAACTGCGAGGTCGCCGGCTACAAGTTCTCCGAGGGCGAGCGGATCCTGCTGTCGTTCGCCATGCCGAACCGCGACCCGAAGTACTTCGAGGATCCCGACACGGTGAAGCTCGACCGCTTCCCCAACCGGCACGCGGCGTTCGGACTCGGCAACCACCGGTGCATCGGCTCGAACATCGCCCGCATGCAGTTCAAGACGATCATGTGGGAGACGCTGCGGCGGATCCCCGACTACGCCATCGACTACGAGGGCGTCGAGCGCTACGCCACCATCGGCGTGATCAACGGCAACAAGCACATGCCAGCGACGTTCGCACCCGGCGAGCGTCAAGGCCCCGGGCTGGCGGAGATGATGGCGATCTGGCAGGCGCGGCTCGACGGAGAAGCCGCCGACGCGGCCGATGCGGTCGACGCGGCCGCTTTGACGGGGAAGTGACGACGATGCGGGTCTGGGTCGACGAAGACATCTGTCAGGGCCACACGCTGTGCCACATGGCCGCGCCCGATGTGTTCCACCTGCGCGACGAGGACGGCCATGCCTACGTAGCGGTCGACGAGTTCACGCCCGAGGTCGTTGCCGCTGCCAGGCGGGCCGCGCTCACGTGCCCCGAGCAGGCGATCCGCGTCGAGGAATGAGCGCGAGGGCGTGACGCGACGGGCGCGCTTCTAGGGGTCGCTGGAACGATGGATGCACGAGTGAACCGTGACACCTTGGCGAACCTGGCGCGCCTGCTGTCGCCGGCCACGGTCGCCGTCGTCGGCGCGAACGAGCAGCTCGCCATGTCGAACAACGCAGTCCTGCCGATGCTCGAGGCCGGCCGCGATGTGGCGCTCGTCAACCCCCGGCGCGACACGCTCTACGGCCGTGGGGTGCACGCCGACCTCAGCTCGATCGGCTCGCCAATCGACGCCGTCCTGGCGCTGGTGAACGCCGAACGATCGATCGCGGTCGTCGAGGAGGCAGCCGAGATCGGCTGCGGCGGTGTGGTCGTGTCGGCGGCGGGGTTCGCCGAGGCCGGCGACGCAGGGGCCGACCTCCAGCGCCGCCTGCTCGACGTCGCCCGCCGCACCGGCATCGCCGTCGTTGGACCGAACGGCGCCGGCTTCAAGAACGTCCCGCTCGAGGTCAACCTGTTCACGGGCGGCCGCCTCGACCTGCCCGTCGCCGGTGTCGCCACGGTCGGCGGCGTGAGCATCGTCTCGCAGAGCGGGTTCCTCGTCCGCTCCGCCATGGCGGCCGCCAAGGAGCGCGCGCTCGGGGTGTCGATCGCCGTGTCGTCCGGGAACGAGGCGGTGTGCGATCTCGCCGACCACGTCGGCGTGCTCGCCGGCGACCCGCACACGTCGGTGATCTGTCTCGTGATCGAAACCGTACGCCGCCCCGCCGCGTTCTTTGCCGCCGTCGTGGGCGCGCAAGCCGCCGGCAAGGTGGTGATCGCGCTCGAGCTCGGCCGTTCCGAGCGCGCCCGGCTGATCATGCAGTCGCACACGAGCGCCATCGCGGACGAGAGCTGGGTGTACGACCTCGCGTTCCGGGAGCACGGCGTCGTCGCCGCCAGCGACATCGACGAGCTGCTCGACCGGGCGCAGCTCGCCGTGCAGCTGCCGCCGGAGCGGCATCGCCGGATCGGCCGCATCGGCATGATCACCACCTCCGGCGGCGTGGCGGCGCTCGCCACCGACCTCGCCGACGACATCGACGCACCCCTGCCGCCGCTGCCCGAGATCGAGGCGTGGGTGCGCGAGCGGGTACCCGGTGACACCGTCAACCCGCTCGACCTCACGGGCTTCGTGATGACGAAGGCCGAGCTGATGGAGGAGGTGTTCGACACCTACGCCGGCGCGGTCGACGCGCTCGTCCTCGGATGGTGGACCGGCGAGGGCGACGAGGGCTGGAGCCGGACGCTGCTCGGCCCGTTCGCCAATGCGGCAGCGCGCGCCGACATCCCGTTCGTCGTGAGCCCGGTGGAGGCCACGGGCGTCGGAGCGTGGGTGGCCGAGTGGCGCGAGCGCGGCCTGCTGTTCACACGCGGCGTGCAGTCCCTCTACCGAGCCGTCGACACCCTCGGACGCGATGCGCCGCGGGGTCCGCGGGCACCCGTCGAGCTTGCGCCGTCTGTGCCGCCGACGCTCGTGCCGAGCGCGGCCGGCCCGATGGTGGGGTTCGGCGACGCCATGGCCCTCGTGGCAGCGGCTGGTGTGGCCGTGGCGCCCTGGGTCGTGATCGAGGCCGGCGACGTCGACCACCCCGACATCGATGGCTTCGGTGACCATCTCGTGGTGAAGCTCGCCGACGTGCCCCACCGCACAGAGCTGGGTGCCGTGCGCGTCGGGGTGCCCCGCGCCGGACTGGGCGCCGCGGTCGAGGAGCTGCGCGCGATCGCCCGGCAGCACGCCGTGCCCGACGCGGTGGCCGTGCAGGCGATGGTGGGCGGCCACACCGAGGCGTTCGGCGGCCTCCAGTGCGAGACCAAGCTCGGACCCGTCTTGCTGTTGGGCGCCGGTGGCGTGCTCGTCGAGATCGCCGGCCGCGCCGCTGGACGGTTCCTCCCGCTCGACGACGAGGCCGTCCGCTCGATCGTCGACGAGGTCGCCGGTGCGGCGGTCATCGCCCGCTGCCGCGGGCAGCGTCCGTGGCCGCTGCCCGCTGTCGCCGAGCTCGTCCGCAGCCCCGACCGTCTGTGGCGCTCGCACGGCTCCTGGCTCGGTTCGGTCGACATCAACCCGTTGATCGTGAGCGACGACGGCGTGGTCGCTGTCGACGCCCTGATGATCGCCCGCGAGGGCCCGACGATCGGAGCACACCCGTGACGACGGCGAGGTTCGACGGGAAGGTCGCGTTCATCACCGGAGGGGCCGTAGGCTTCGGTAGAGCGTTCGCCCGGGCGCTCACGGCCGAGGGCGCGAGCGCGGTGATCGCCGACATCGACGGGGCTGCCGGCGAGCGAACCGCGGCAGAGCTGCGCAACGCCGGCGTGTCGGCCGTGGCCGTAGCGTGCGACGTGGCGGACGAGCACCAGGTGGAACGGGCCGTCACCGCCGCCGTCGACGCGTTCGGTGGCGTGGACATCTGCATCAACAACGCCGGCCTCCACCTGTTGCACTACAACCAGCCGTTCTCGGTGCTCTCGCGCGACGACCTGCGCGCCCTGTTCGACGTCAACGTGATCGGCGTCGTGAACTGCACGGTCGCCTGCCGAGCGTCGATGGCGGCACGCGGCGGCGGATCGGTGGTCAACATCTCCTCGATCGCCAGCTACCTGTCGACGTCGCCGTACGGCGTCTCCAAGCTCGCTGTGCGCGGCCTCACGATCGCCTTCGCTGCCGAGCTGGCACCGGACAAGATCCGGGTGAACGCGATCGCGCCAGGGTTGATGGCGACCGAGAACGCCCTCGACGGCTTGCCGCAGTCGTTGGTCGACGACTTCGTCGAGCAGCGTCAGCTCGTCCACCGGCTGGGGACGATGGATGACATCGTCGCCGCCGTTCTCCACCTGTGCTCGCCCGAGGCGAGCTTCATCACCGGGGAGACCCTCCGGGTGAGCGGCGGTTACCCACTGAGCATCTGACGGGTCAGCGCGGACCCCGGTTGATGTGGCCCGAATCGGACGCGGTATCCTTTCTGACAGAATCGTCAACAACGACGTAACACCAAACCACTGGAGGTAGTCCCATGGGGGGTCGGCTCGAAGGAAAGGTCGCACTGGTCACCGGTGCGGCGCGCGGGCAGGGCAAGAGCCATTGCATCCGAATGGCCGAAGAAGGAGCGAACATCATCGCCGTCGATCTGCTCGAGCAGATCGACACCGTCCGCTATCCGTTGGGCTCGGACGCCGACATGGCCGACACCGTCGATCAGGTCGAGAAGGCGGGTGGGAAGATCCTGTCGGTCAAGGCCGACGTTCGCGAGCGCGACCAACTTCGTCAAGCCGTCGACGACGGCGTCGCGATGTTCGGTGGTCTGCACGTCGTGTGCGCCAACGCCGGCATCCTGCCGATCAACACTCCACACAGCTCGCAGGCCTTCGTCGACGCGATGGACGTCGACTTCGGCGGCGTGATGAACGCCGTGGCCGTGTCGCTGCCGCACCTCAGTGCGGGTGCCTCGATCATTCTCACCGGCTCCACTGCCGGCATGATGCCGGGAACGTTGAACAACCCCGTCCTCGGTCCCGGCGGTGTGGGCTACGGCCTGGCCAAGACGTTCATCGTCCAGTACACCGAGGTGCTGGCGCTCCAGCTTGCCCCGCAGTCGATCCGCGTGAACGCAGTGCATCCGACGAACTGCAACACGAACCTGCTGCACAACGAGGACCTCTACAAGGTGTTCCGCCCCGACCTGCCGAACCCGGGGGTCGACGACGTGATGCCGGCGTTCATGATGTTCCAGGCGATGCCGATCCCCTTCGTCGAGCCGCGCGACATCTCCAACGCCGTGCTCTACTTCGCCTCCGACGAGGCGCGCTACGTCACGGGCATCAACCTGCGCATCGACGCCGGTTCGCTGTTGCGCTGGCCCGACGGCCCGAAGGGCTGAGTCGCCGTGCCGAACCTCGCCACCGGGACGCAGGTCGCTGGTCGCCGGGCGGTCGATGGGGCGGAGGTCGGCGCGACGTTCGACGATACGCGTTGACCCCGGTGAGCACGTGCCGCCCGAGCTGAACGGGCGGTGCGCGCTCGTCACGGGCGCCGGCCAGGGCGTCGGTGCGGCGATCGCCGCGGTGCTCGCGGCCGGCGGTGCCCGGGTTGCGGTGAACGACCTCGTTGTCGCTCGCGCCGAGGAGCAGGTAGACGCGCTACGAGCGGCCGGTGGGGACGCGGTGGCCGCCCCGTTCGATGTCACGGACTTCGCCGCGGTCACGGCGACCGTCGAGCGCCTCGGCACCGTCGACATCCTGGTGAACAACGCCGGCAACGCCGGCGGCGACTCGTGGCCGGGCATGGTGCCCTTCGCCGAGACGTCGCCGTCGGACTGGCAGCCCTTCCTGGCGGTGAACCTCTACGGCGTCATGCACTGCGTGCGCGCGGCCCTGCCGGCGATGATCGAAGGCGGGTGGGGCCGCGTGGTCACGATCATCTCCGATGCCTCGCGGGTGGGCGAGCCGCGCATGGCGGCGTATGCCGCGGCCAAGGCGGGGGCCGCTGGCCTGATGCGCAGCGTGGCCAGGGAGGTCGGTCGTCATGGCATCACGGCGAACAGCATCTCGCTCGGCACGATGCGCACGCCGCTCACCGAGGCGTCCTGGGTCGACGCCGACGAGCGGCACGTGGCCGAACGTCTGCGCGGCTACGCCGTGCGCCGGCCGGGCAGCCCGGACGACGTCGCCGCCCTCGTCGGCTACCTCGTCGATCCCGCCGCCGGTTGGATCACCGGCCAGACCATCCCCCTGAACGGCGGCTACTCGTTCGCCCTCTGACCGCACCGGTCTGCACCCGAGTTTCGGCGTTCGCCATGCACGCTGTACGTGCGCGACGAACGCCGGAAGCCGGGTGCGGGTCCCGCCGCCCGTCAGGCGGGGTTCGATCGGGGACCTGGGGTGAACGCGACCTGCAGATGGCGGATCGCGTACACGTCGCCCGCGTCGTGGAACCGCTGCGGGGAACCGACGATGCGGAAGTCGGGCAGGCGGCGCAGGACCTCTTCGAGCATGACTCGGAACATCACGCGGGCATGATGCGAGCCGAGGCAGCGATGGGGCCCGAGGCCGAACCCCATGTGGCGGTTGCCTGCGCGGTCGATGTCGACGGCCTCCACATCCTCGAACGTCGCTGGGTCGAGCCCGGCGGCCGGGAACATGAGCATCACGCGCTCGCCGGCGCGGAGCTGCTGCCCGTGGAACTCGGCGTCCCGGGTGATCGTGCGGTAGAGGCCGTACGACGGGCTCTCGTGACGGAGGAACTCCTCCGTAGCACTCATGATGAGGGCCGGATCGTCGGCCAAGCGCTGGCGGAGCGCGTGATCGGTATCGAGGATCTCGATCACGTTGCCGGTGAGCCCTGCCGTGGTGTCCATTCCTCCGAGCAGCAGGAGGAACGACATCATCACGATGCCGGCGTCGTCCATCGACTCCCCGCCGGGCCTGGAGGCGATGATGTCGGAGAACAGGTCGTCGCGCGGGGCCGCCCGGCGCGCGGCGAGCTCCGTCATGATGCTGCCCATGATGTTGCCGACCGCGGCCTCGGCCCTGTCCGGGTGGTCGGTGCGGTCGTGAATGGTGGCGTGGATCCACTCGATCCACTCCGGCCAGCGCTCGGGCGCCCAGCCGAGCTTCTCCAGGATCCAGCGCGCCGGGAGCGCGGTGAGCAGGTCCTGCGACAGGTCGCACGAACCCCGCTCGATGAACGCGTCGATCAACTCGGTGCAGATCTCGCGCAGCCGGGGCTCGTCCTCGGCGGCGCCCGACGGCGACAGCCGGGCGAGCACGACGCGCCGGTACTCCTTCACCATCGGGCCATCGACGTCGATGGGAAGCAGCGGGATCTCGTACGCCGCCGACGGCACGCCCTTCGGGCACGCGCTGCTGTGGACGGAGCTGAACAGCTCGGTGTCATGGACGGCGTCGTACACGGCCTCGTAGCCGTAGATCGCCCAGTAGCCCCCGTGCGCCTGCGACCAGCCGAGCGGGCAGCCGCTCGCGTGAAGCCGACGGACGACGGCCTTGTTGTCGTCTCGGAACTCGGCGTCGTGGTGATCGAAGTCGATCAGGTGCCGCCCGGAGTCGATCGTGGTCATGGTGGTTCCCCCTGCCTGCGGCCGCGTCGCTGACCTAGTAGTCGATGATGATCGCCCGCTCGGGGCACTCGCTCGCGGCGCGCTCGAACACGGCCAGCGGAACGGTACCGACGGCGCTGGGGCTCACTTCGGCGCGGTCCTCGAGGTTGAGGAACACGAACGCCTCCGGAGCCCTCGCCAGGCACCGAGCGTGCCCCTGGCACCGGTCCGCGTCCACGTACACCTTCATGCATGCACCCTTCGATCGGCACGGTCCCCGACCCAGCTTGACACATTCGTCAAGTGGGCGGGAGCACACGTCGACGAGCCCGCTCAACCGCCAAGGCGGAGGCCGGGGGCCCGCGTCCTGAACACGTCGGTGGCAAAGATCACGCCGAGCTTCGTCGCGTCCCACCGCGTGCCACCGTTGGAGATCGTGACCGCTTCGTTCCAGCCGCCCATGAGGTGGATCCGCTCGCCCATCGCGCGGATCACCTGACCGCTCACGTGGTCGGCCTCATCGCTCGCCAGCCAGGCGGCGACGGGGCAGCAGTGCGACGGGTCGAGAGGGTCGAACTCGTCGTCGGGGATCTCGTCGGGCTCGCGCACCGCGGCCCCCGACACGCTCGCCGAGATGCGGGTGATGCCGCCCGGCCCGATCACGTTGGCGGTGACGCCGATCTTGGCGAGCTCGAGGCTGAGCGTCTGGGTCAGCCCGACGATCGCCGCCTTCGCGGTGGCGTAGTTGGTCTGGCCGAAGGGTGCCGAGGAGCCCGGCCCCCGACGTGGTGTTGAGGATCCGACCACCGACGACGGCCTCGCCCGCCTTGGCGCGCTCGCGCCAGTGCTGGGCGGCGGCGCGGCAGACGAGCCAGGTGCCGCGGACGTGCACCTTCATCACGAGGTCGAAGTCGTCGGCCGACATGTTCCAGATCGCGCGATCGCGCACGATGCCGGCGTTGTTCACGATGATGTCGAGCCGGCCGTAGGCATCGATCGCCTGCTGAACCATCCCCGCCGCCTGGGCCTCGTCGCTGACATCGCCGTAGTTGGCGGCGGCGCGTCCCCCGCGCGACTCGATGATGCCGACGACGACGTCGGCATCCCGCC
>JAYVMH010000107.1:0-8656 GCA_043759015.1 Actinomycetota bacterium | reverse complement strand
CCTGCGCCGACGAGCGCGGTGCCCACCAGGACCTGGCGGCGCGGGGCCGGTGAGGGAGCCGAGGGGAGAGCAAGCATCAGGCGTCACTCCGATTCGAGGTCTTGAGGTCGAGCAACGGCTCGGCCGAGTGCACGACGAAGAGGTCGGCGAAGTTGTCGGTGGGAGCGGGCGAGGTGGTGGCCCACTCCAACGTCTGCCCGTCCCACGGGTCGTCGCCGGCGGTACTGCCCTTGGCGAACGCACGCAGTGCGAGCGCCACGAACGCCACCACCGCGAGCAGCACGAGCACGTGGCCGACGAGAGAGAGCCCGTTCCACAGGCCCTGCGGGCCGGAGTAGTCGAACTTCACCACGCCGTCGACGCCGGGCTCGACGGGCGGGAACACACCACCGGGCTGATCGGCGAAACCGGCGATCATCATCGAGAGCGCGGCGAGCGCGGCCCCGAGGAAGCCGAGCAGCGCGAGCGGCAGCGTTGCCTTCATCGGCACGGCGCGACCCCACAGCTTCGGACCCCAGTGGGCGACGGCGCCCATGGTGGCGAGCACGACCGCATACATGAGTGCGAGCCAGGCGCCTTCCTCGAAGGTGGTGCCGGCGAGCCCTGCATCGCCAATCTGGTTGAGCGCTCCGGCCGCTGCACCGAGCAGTGCGAGCAACGCGGCGAGCAGGCCGAACACCACGGCCGCGGTCACGGTGGGCTTGTGGCGAAACGCGCCGAGCACCAGCACGACCGCGAGGAACGCTCCGATCAGCGGCAGCCCGTGCACCATCAGGAACGGCAGCAGGTCCGACATCTTCTGGCTGCCGGTGAGATCACGGAACGCAGACCGGATGACGACCTGTGTCTGCACGGCGGCACCCAACATGCCCGTCGCGACGAGTGCGATGGCGGCGAGGATCGCTCCGCGAGGGCGGACTCGCGACTTGGTGGCCGTCGCGACTGCCTCGGCCAGGAAGCCGAACACGGGGACGGCGAGGATGATCGTGGTGGGTTGTGTGAACCCGAACGCCGCCCAGGTGTCGATCGCCCGATTGCCGCTGAGCGCGCTGGTCGACGGGTACTTGTGGGCCAGGAACACGACGAGCAGGTCACCGAGCAGGATCGGCAGGGCGACGAGCAACGCGAGCGACATGACGAGGATCGACCAGCTGAACCACGGGACACGGCGCATGTTCATGCCCGGGGCACGGGTGGTGAGCACACTGGTGGCGAGCGATACGAGGCTGGACAGCAGGCCGAGGATCGCCACCGCCGCGCCGAGCGTGAACAGGTCGACGAAACGAGCGTTGCCGCCGTTGGGTCCACCGTTCGCCGCGATCGCCACCACCGAGAGCACCGAGCCGACCAGCCACGCCCAGAAGCCGGCGGCGGCGAGCCGTGGAAAGGCCAGCGAGCGCGCACCGAGCTGCAGCGGCACCACGGCCAACCCGAGGCCGACCAGCAAGGGCAGCGCGACCACGTACAGCAGGCCGTACCGATAGATCGCGAACAGCTGCGTGAGCGACTCGATCGGAAGCGAAACGGTCTTCGCATCCACCCGTTCGAAGGCCAGCAGCGCCGCCACGACGAGCGTTCCCACGATCGCGGTCGCCGACGTCGCCAGGTACAGACGGCCGATCTTCTTGTGGTCGGTGGTGGTGACCCAGTCGGCGACGCGCCCGAGCCCCGCGCCAGTGGGCGCAGTGCTGGTTGCGTGGGCATCGATGGTGGTCATAGGCAACGAACTCGTTTCGTCTCGGGCGCGCGTACAGCAAGGCCCTCACATGACAGGTCGGTTGGTGGGATTACAGGTGCGACATTACCCACAGGTGCCACGTCAGACGGAAATCCTCATGCCGTGACCTACAACGACACGTGACCTACAACGACACGTGACCTACGACGACACGTGACGCACGACGACACGTGACCTACACGACACGTGACCTACAACGACACGTGACCTACGACGACACGTGACGAACCAGCACGTCGAGCGTCATCGCGGCGAAGAGCAGCGTGACGTACGTGATGGAGAACCCGAACACCCGCATCGATCGCTGCGGTGTGGGGTCGCGACCCAGATCGATCGTGCCCCACAGGAACAACGCACCGAGCGCCACTGCACTCAGTCCGTAGATCAGCCCGAGGTCGGCGACCGGCCACAGCACCAACGTCGCGGCGAACATCAGCGCGGTGTACAGCACCATCTTCTGCACCGTCACCTTCAACGTGGCGACGGCGGGAAGCATCGGCACGTTCGCCGCGCGGTAGTCGTCCGCGTAGCGGATCGCGAGCGCCCAGAAGTGCGGCGGCGTCCAGAGGAACATCACGGCGAAGAGCACGATCGGCGCCCAGGTGACGTTGTTGTGCACTGCAGACCAGCCCACGAGCACCGGGACCGCGCCGGCGGCGCCGCCGATCACGATGTTCTGCGTGCTCGTTCGCTTCAGCCACAGCGTGTAGACGAACACGTAGAACAGCGTCGCGGAGAGGGCCAGCACGGCGGAGAGGAGGTTGGCCCATGCCCAGAGCACCGCGAATGCGACGAGCTCCAGCGCGATCGCGAAGACCATGGCCTCGCGGGGCTGCACGAGCCCGGTGACGAGGGGCCTGCCCTGCGTGCGGGGCATCAGGCGGTCGATGTCGCGGTCGACCACCATGTTGATCGTGTTGGCCCCGCCTGCGGCCAGCGTGCCACCGAGCAGGGTGACGAGGACGAGCGTCGTGCGCGGCCAACCCCCGGCGGCCAGCACCATCGTGGGCACCGTCGTGATGAGGAGCAGTTCGATGATGCGCGGCTTGGTGAGTGCGATGAAACCGCCGACACGCGAGGTGGGGATGCGGCGGGACCCGTGTGCCACCCCTCCCGGCGCAAGCCGTGAGGGCACGATGGGTCGAGCGCCAACTGCCATAACGGGTCCATCGTACGGTGCGGCCGTTGGTGGCACCACTTCGGCGGCAGAATGATGCGATGGCCCCCGTGACGTCGCCCACACAGCTCGGCGAGACCGATACGGACCAGTCGACATCCACCGACCGGCCGTGGATCGTGCTGGTCTGGAACGACCCGATCAACCTGATGAGCTATGTCACGTTCGTGCTGCAGAAGGTCTTCGGCTACAGCCTCGAGAAGGCGACCGCGATGATGCTGGACGTGCACCACAAGGGCCGCGCGGTGGTCAGCAACGGCACGCGAGAGAAGGCGGAGATCGACGTCTTCCGCCTGCACGAGCACGGCCTGTGGGCCACGATGCAGCAGGACGACTGAGCGATGGTCGATCAGCCCTCGATGGAACCTGTCGACGGGTTCGTCGTCACGCCCCGCGGACGCCAGGTGGCCGCATCGGCCATCTCCTGGCAGGCGACGCGCAGCGGTGGCCCGGGCGGACAGCATGCGAACACGTCGGATACGGCCGTCACCGTCACCATCACGGTGGCCGACACCGGGCTGCCTGCTGTGGTCGTCGCCCGGGTCGAAGCGACGGTCGGCTCGACGGTCTCCGCGTTCTCGGCCGCCTCTCGTTCCCAGTGGCGGAATCGACAGCTGGCATGGACCGCTGCCTTGAGCCGGCTCGACGAGGCCGCAACCCCTCCGCCACCTCCACGGGCTCGCACCCGGCCGAGCCGCGGCGCACGCGAGGAGCGGCTCGCCGACAAGCGGCATGCGGCCGAGCGCAAGCAAGCGCGCCGTCGGCCCTCGGGCGACGAGTAGGGCGGCCGAAAACACCAAAGGACCCCGGCCGTGGCCGGGGTCCTTTGATCATCCGAGGGAACTATGCGTTCATCAGTTCCTTGTGGTCGTGGTTCTCGGCGACGAGGATCACATCGTCGGCTTTCCTGGAAGCGAAGGCGTGGACGAATCCGGCGATCGAGAGCAGGAAGATGACGACGGCGCCGATGAAGAGCACCCAGGCAGCCTGGCCGGCCCGGTCACCGAAGACGCTGAAGCCGTAGGTGGTGAGCAGCAGACCGCGGAGGGTTTCTGCGCGGAGCAGGGTGTCGGTGCGCAGCGCCTGCAGACCAGCGGCCTGCTTCGTCAGCGTGTCGATCTGGTCCTTCGGAGCGCCGGCCTTGGTGGCGGCGTCGACCGCAGCCTTGGCGGCGGTGATGGCGGGGCTGATCGTGGCATAGGTGTAGCTCTTCCCATCGACGGGGGTGCCGTCGGGGAGCTTCAGCCCGGTACCGGTGATGATGCTGGCTTCGAGGGCGTGCAGCCGGATGAAGTCCTGGGCGTAGCACTCGGCCATCTTGCCCGTGAGCATCGACTTGCCGGCGAACTTGTTGAGGCAGGCCGAGCCGGCCTCGGACGTCAGGTGTTTGTCGGCGACGAACGTGTCGACTGCTTGCTGCGAGCCGAGCGACTTCAGCAACGTGGCCTGGAAGTCCTTGTCGCCGACGAGCTTGTCGGCCGGCTTGAAGGAGATCGATTGCTCCTTCAACTGGTCGTGCACGTACGACGTGGCGAAGTTCTTCTGGTTGGCCAGGATCAGCCCGACCACCAGCAGTAGCAGACTGAAGACGACACCGCCGATGCTGAACGCGATGTCGAGTGTGCGGCGCTTCATGATGCTCATTCCTCCCTTGCGACCGCTCGTGTTTCGGGATCGATCGCACCTCCATCGTGCGACCGCGAGCGCTTGTGCAACAGAGCACAATGTCCCCCAACTCCTGGGGACCTTTGCCGGAACCTTGCCGGGGCAGCCGACCCCACACCGCCCCCACCTGGTGTTTTCAAGGAAGCGTCAATCGGTTCCGCGGGCCGCGAAGTCCTCACCACGGACGGTGATATTGAGTGTTACTATTGACACTCAGCGTGATATCGGAGTAGCGTGCTCGAAACGGCTCAGGGGGCACACGATGGACATCTCACAGCTACAGCACGGCGAGGTCTTGAAGGGCCGCCAAGTCGACGCCACGTCGAACCGTGAACGCCAACGCCAACGCCGCCTGTGGAAGCTGGTGATCTGGCTGGGCATCCCGGTCGTCTGGTTCTGGACCCGCGAGCTGATGGGCAACCCGGTCAAGCCAGGGCTGCCCGCGATCATCCGCGACAGTCCGGAGATCTCGCTCCTCATCGTGCTCATGGCCGTGATGATGTCGATGATGATCCTGCCCTACATCGGCGCGGGTCGTTCCCCACACACGCTGCTGCGGCCCGAGGACTCCAAGGTGGGCCTCTCCGACGTGGTGGGCGCAACCGCCACCAAGCGCGAGGCGATCGACACGCTGAACATCTTCCTCAACCACGAGACGTTCCTGAACGACATGGGTGGCAGCGCGCGGCGGGGCGTGCTCTTCGAAGGCCCTCCCGGTACCGGCAAGACCTATCTCGCAAAGGCGCTCGCCGCCGAAGCCGGTGTGCCGTTCCTGTTCGTGTCGGCCAGCGAGTTCCAATCCATGTTCTACGGCCAGACGAACCGCAAGATCCGCACCTACTTCAAAGCCTTGCGGAAGGCAGCTCGGGCCGAGGGCGGCGCGATCGGGTTCATCGAGGAGTTCGATGCCATCGGCGGCGCCCGCAGCGGCATGGGTGCCAGCGGAAGTCGCGAGGGCGGTGCCGGCATCGTCAACGAGTTGCTCGTGCAGATGCAGAGCTTCGAGCTCCCCACGGGATGGCAGAAGTTCAAGGGCAAGATGCTGGATCACCTCAATCGACTCCTCCCGAGCCACAGGGGCATCAACCGTCAGAGCCTGCAGGTCGCCAACGTGCTGATCATCGCAGCCACGAACCGCGCGGCCGATCTGGACCCCGCGCTGATGCGCCCCGGTCGCTTCGACCGCACGATCCACTTCGATCTGCCCCCACGTGCGGATCGCTTGGAGATCGCCCAGTACTACCTCGATCGCAAGCGCCACGAGCCCACACTGTCGGCGGCATACGTGGCGGATCTGACCGCTGGCTACTCCCCAGTGCGCATCGAGAAGCTGCTCGACGAAGCGCTCGTCGTCGCGCTCCGCGACGGACGCCAGTGGATGACCTATCACGACGTGATCACGGCGCAACTGATCACCGAAGTCGGCATGTCGCACGAAGTCGGTTATCACCCCGACGAGCGCCGCCGCGTCGCCGTGCACGAAGCCGGACATGCGCTCCTGGCCGCGCTCACCGGGCGCGACGTCAAGCTGGCCAGCATCCTTCGTCGGTCGGGTTCACTGGGCCTTGTCGCCCACGGTGAGGTCGAGGAGCGCTACCTGAAGACGCCGACCGACGCGACCGACCTGATGGCGGTCGCGCTCGCCGGGCGGGCAGCCGAGATCCAGGAGTTCGGCGAGGCATCCAGCGGCATCGCCAGCGACCTCGCGGTCGCCACAGCGATCGCCGCTCAACTCGTCGGGATGCTCGGCGCGGGCGGCAGCCTGCTGAGCCTGGAGGCGGCCCACCTGCCGGGTGCAGGAAACCTCGTGGCCAAGGTCTTCCACGATGAGATCGCCCGCGCCAAGGCCGACGAGATCATGAATCGCGCCGCGGACCGGGCGGCGTGCACGGTGCTCGAGCACCGCGGCGCCTTGCTGGCACTGGCCGACGCGCTGTTCGAACAGGACGAGCTCTCGGGCGACGAGGTGCACTCGATCGTCGCCAGCGCCATGGCAACCTGAGCGTTCGCCGACCTCACGGCGCCGTAGCCTCGGCGACGTGCCCTTCCGCCGCCGCTCCCGCGACCGGGTGCCCACCGAACAGGTGCTCTCACTCGTGCGCAAGTGGCTGCCGGCGTTCCGACAGCTCGCTCCGGACGAGCGGGAGCTCGTGCTGGAGCTCATCGATGTGCTCGTGCACGAGTTGCGATGGGAGGCAGCGAACGGCTTCGCCGTCACCGACGACATCCGGGTCGCGATCGCCGCGCACGCGTCGTTGCTCGTGCTGCACCTCGACGACGGCTTGCAGAGCTACCTCGGTGTGACGTCGGTGATCGTGCACCCGTCCACCATCGAGTTGCGCGGCGTCACGATGGTCGGCAACGGCATCTTCAGTCCGACGTCGGGTCCGCTGCTGGGCGAAGCACATCACAACGGCCCGGTGCTCGTCAGCTGGGATGCCGCCGCCGAGCAAGCGCTGAACCCGCACCGCGGCGAGAACGTGTTGTTCCACGAGTTCGCCCACCGGCTCGACATGATCGACGGCATCAGCGACGGCACACCACCGCTCGGCGATGCGGCAACTCTGGCCGAGTGGGTGGAGGTCTGCACCAGGTCGCTGCACGCGTTGCGAACGAGCGAGGAGCCGTCCGTGCTCCGGTCGTACGGCGCCACCAACCCTGCCGAGTTCTTCGCGGTCGCCACCGAAGTCTTCTTCACCATTCCGGTGGCACTGCGCGAAGAGAACCCGGCGCTCTACCGCGTCCTGCGCGACTACTTCGGGCAGGACCCCGCCCGTCGCTGGATCCCCTGACCCAGAACGGAGCTCCTCCACACCCCGATCTGTGTCACATCTTCGGTCCGTGTCACACCATCCACCGCCGCCCAAGGTGGTCCCGCGTGTGACACAGAACGAAAGGAAGCACGTGGGCGGCGGGTGCTAACTAGGTGCGGGGGTGCGGGTGCCCAATCGGCCGTCGACGATCTGCACGGTGCGATCGGCGTAAGTCGTCATCCGCGTGTCGTGGGTGACGATCACCGCGGCCGTGTCGCGGGACTTCATCTCCGCGCGTATCAGGTCCATCACCTGGTCGCCCACCTTGGTGTCCAGGGCCGAGGTGGGCTCGTCGAACAGGACGAGCTTCGGATTGTTGAAGAGCGCGCGCCCGATCGCGACACGCTGACGCTCGCCACCGCTCAGCTGACCGGGAAGGTTCTTCAAGCGATGGCCGAGGCCGAGCTCGTCGAGCAGTTGACGGGCGCGCACCTTGGCGTTCTTGCCACCCTTGCCTCCACCGAGCTCGTCGACCACGAGCAGGTTCTCCTCGGCAGTGAGGAAGGGCACGAGGTTCACCGACTGGAACACGAAGCCGACGTTGTCGCGCCGGAAGACGGTGAGCTCCTTGGCCGAGTACTCGGAGATGTCGGCTCCGCCAACGGTGACGGTGCCCGATGTCGGCGTGAGGAGCCCACCGGCGATCGAGAGCAACGTGGTCTTTCCCGAACCGGAGGGGCCGAGCAGCGCGACGATCTCGCCGTGGTCGACCGTGACCGTGGCGTGGTCGAGCGCGACGATGTCCGCATCGCCGCTGCGATACACCTTGCGCACGTCGCGCATGTCGAGCACTGTCATTTCGTCCTCTTTCTCATGATGCACTCCCGATGGCCGAGGCCGGGTCGACCTTCGTCACACGACGCAGCGAGATCGCGCTGCCGAGTACGGCGGCGATGATCAGCCCGATGAACGTCGACACGAAGCGGGCGGTGGTGAGCTGTAGCGGCGTAGCCGTCGGCGCCATCCTTCTCGCTCGCGACCGCTTCGTTCGTCGCCGTGGGGAGCCTGCCCTTGATGAGCGTGGTCGGCTCGCCGGCGTACCCGAGCTCGTACCCGAAGATGATCGTGTCGCGCGCTACACCCCCGGCACTGACGTTGAACGACCCTTCACCCAGTGGCGTCGCCGTCCCGATCCCGGGGACCCGGCCCACTTGCTCGGCTTGGTCGGGGAAGATGATCGACCCATCGAGGTGCTCGCGCGCCTGGTCGCTGTACACGAGCACATCCGCCGACTGGTGCCGCAGCGCGCCGATGAACTGATTG
>JAYVMH010000106.1:0-8659 GCA_043759015.1 Actinomycetota bacterium | reverse complement strand
GCGCGTTGCGCCGGGAGATGGAAGCGCTGCGCAGCGAGACTCGACCGCTGATCGCCGAGATGCGGTCGTCGACGAACGAGGCGAAGGCGGTGGTGGAGGAGGCGAGGGACGACCTCGATCGCTTCGACCGCGTGCTCGGCTCCGCAGAGGCGATCAGCGGCGCAATGGTCGGTGGCCGCCGCATGGCGCGTGCCGCGCTGTCCGCGCCGGTGATCAAGACGGTCGCAATCGGCACCGGCACGACGCGGGCGGTTCGCCGGCTCCGCCGCAGGGAGAAGAGGAGCGCATGATGAAGCGCCTCGTGTGGTTCGTCGGTGGTGCCGTGGCCGGTGTCGCCGGCGCAGGCATGGCCAAGAAGAAGGTCAAGGCGGCAGCGATCGAACTGGCGCCCTCCAACGTCGCCAGGAAGGCAACGGCCCGCGTCAAGGACGCGTATCACGAAGGCCGACGGGCGATGCGCGCCAAGGAAGCCGAGCTGCGCGCCCGTCTCGACGGGCGCGTCCACACGCTCGCCGACGACCTCGAGGAAGGCGATGCCGTGCTCGTCGACGGCGTTCCCGTGGAGCCGGGCCAGGTGATCGTCCTGCGCCAGGTCCGTGAATCGCGAGGCCAGCCGGGCCGCCCACGCCGGCGCGCATGAGCTCGGCGCTCGCCGCCGATCTGCGCACCGCGCTCTCGCCAGAGCGGGTGCGCACGAACAGCACCGAGCTCGGTCTCTACCGGCGCGATGCATCGAACATCGAAGGCAGCGTGGCGATCGTCTGCTTCCCGCTGAACACCGCGGAGGTGCAGGCCGCGGTGCGGGCCTCGGTGCGCCACGGCGTGCCGTTCGTCACCCGAGGTGCGGGCACCGGCCTCGCCGGTGGTGCGGTGCCGCTCGAACACGCGCTGGTGATCGCCATGACGAAGATGGACCACGTCCTGTCGGTCGATCCGGTCAACCGGTCGGCGTGGGTGGAGCCCGGCGTGCTCAACCTCGACCTCACCCGCCAGGTCGCCCACCTGGGGCTGCACTTCGCGCCCGATCCGAGCAGTCAGCAGAGCTGCTCGATCGGCGGCAACGTCGCGAACAACTCCGGCGGGCCGCATTGCCTCAGCGACGGAGTGACCGCCGCTCACGTGCTGGCGCTCGAGGTCGTGTTGAGCGACGGCTCCGTGGTGGAGCTCGGGAGCGACGCGTTGGAGGTCGACGGTCTGGACCTACGGGGTGCGTTCGTCGGCAGTGAAGGGATGTTCGGCATCGCGACGAAGGTGTGTGTCCGCCTCACGCAGGACCCCCCGGCGGTGAGGACGATGTTGCTGGACTTCTCCTCGGTGGAGGCCGGCGCGCAGACGGTCAGCGGCATCATCGCGGCAGGGATGGTGCCGGCCGCACTGGAGATGATGGACCAGCTGTGCGTGCAGGCAGTGGAGGCGTACATCCACGCCGGTCTGCCTCTGGATGCCGCGGCCGTCCTCCTCGTGGAGGTGGCCGGGTTGTCGAACGGCGTGGAGGCCGACACCGAACACATCGTGGCCATCGGACGGCTGCACGGTGCCCGCACCGTTCGCATCGCCCGCGACGAAGCCGAACGGGCACTCCTCTGGAAAGGTCGCAAGTCGGCCTTCGGCGCCATCGCCCGCATCAAACCGAACTACTACCTGCACGACACCGTGGTGCCGCGACGAAAGCTGCCGGAAGTGCTGCGGAAGGTCTACGAGATCACGGAACGCCATGGGCTGCTCGTGCTCAACGTGTTCCACGCGGGCGACGGCAACTTGCACCCGTTGCTCGTGTTCGACAAGCGCGAACCCGGGGTGATGGAGAGGGTACACGCAGCGGGCGAGGAGATCGTTCGTGCGTCGGTGGAAGCGGGAGGTGTGCTGTCCGGCGAGCACGGGATCGGTTTGGAGAAGCGCGACTTCATGCCGCTGATGTTCGGCCCGGCCGATCTCGCCGCGCAGGCAGCGATGCGTCGCGCGTTCGACGGCAGCGGACTTGCCAACCCGTTCAAGGTGCTGCCGAGCCCGGCGGCGTGTGGCGACGTGCAGCACGTGCCCGACGGCGCGTGGGTGTGATGGATCTCGCCGAGTTCGCGGCGTCGGTCGGGCCGGATGGCACCGTCACCATCGCCGGGCTTGGTACCAGGGGTGGCGCTGTGCGGGGGGTACGGTGCGTGGCGGCCCCGAGCGGCATCGAGTCGGTGCAGGCCGACGAGATGATCGCGTGCTGTGGCGCGGGCACACCGGTGGACGAGATCGTCGGTGCTCTCGCCGTGCACGGGCAGACGCTCGCCCTTCCTCCGGGCGGGACCGTCGGGGGGGCGCTCGCGGTCGGCATCGGCGATGTTCGGCGGCTGGGATACGGGCCGGTGCGCGACGTGCTGCTCCAGGCGCGGTACGTCTCCGCGGCCGGCGAAGTGGTGAAGGCGGGCGGGCCGACGGTGAAGAACGTCAGCGGCTTCGACCTGTGCCGGCTGCTTGTCGGTTCCCGCGGAGCGCTCGGCTTCCTGGGGGAGGTGATCGTTCGAACCCGCCCGCTCGCCGCGTGCTCGCAATGGTTCACAGCGGAGTGCACCGATCCGTTCACGGTCATCACGCACCTGCATCGGCCGGTGAGCGTGCTCTGGAACGGCTCTTCGGTGTGGGTGCTGCTCGAAGGCCACCCCGCCGATGTCGCGCAGCAGGCCCTCGCGGCGGTGCTCGAGGAGTGCGACGGACCACCCTCGCTGCCGACCGGGAGCCGCCGGAGCCTCCCCCCGCAGCAGGTGATGGCACAGGAGGGCACGTTCGTGGCCGAAGTCGGCGTCGGCGTCGTCCATCATGCCCAGACGTGGACGGCACCCCCGAGGAGCGACAGGGTCGTGGCGTTGGCGAGGTCGTTGAAGCGCGAGTTCGACCCGAAGGGTCGGCTCAACCCGGGCATCGATGTCTGATCCCGAGGCGCTCGCCACGCAGGCGGCGCTCGACTGGGGCTTCCCGGCCCCGGAGCTCGTGCGGGCCGGCATGAACACGCTGTTCACCGCGGGCGACGACGTGATGATCCGGGTCGGCCACCCCACCTTCGACCGCGCCGCCGAACATCGGTTCCTGGCGCTTCTGTCACGTCAGAACGTGAGAGCCCCGAGAACGTTGCATGACAGAGACAGTGGGAACGGGGTGGTGGTGACCGCGATCGAACGCGTTCACCCGGACGGCGACATCGACTGGCGCGAGGTGGGGGCGATGATCCGCCGGGTTCACTCGATCGACCCGCTCGATGCTGTGGGCCTTCCGTGGTGCGGCGATTTCCACCACTGGCGCATTCGCGCTCGGCTCGACGAGCTCGGGCCGACCATCGATGGCGGTGCACGTGCGGGCATGGAGGCCTGCCTCACACGCTGGCCAGGATGGCAGACCACGATGCGTGGCGAACCTCGCGTCGTCTGCCATGGTGACGTCCACCCGGGCAACGTGATCCCCACCGATGACGGCCCGGTGATCATCGACTGGGATCTTCGATGCATGGGACCGCTCGAGTGGGACCACGCCCCGTTGATGAGGTGGACGGAACGATGGGGCGGCGAGCCGGGGATCTACGAACAGTTCGCCGACGGCTACGGCAGGTCGTTGCGCACGGACCCGCTTGCCATCGCGCTCAGCGAGATGCGATTGCTGGCCGCGACCTTGATGCGGTTGCGAGCAGCGCAGACCGACGCGGCAGCAGCCGTCGAGGCCGAAGTCCGACTCCGATGGTGGCGCGGCGACCCTGCCACGCCGCCGTGGACCGCGATGTGACTCAGCGCGGCTGGCAACTCGGGCAGTAGTAGCAGTCGCGCCCGCCGAGCTCCACCGTGCGAACGGCAGTGCCGCACCGCAGGCAGATGTCGCGGTGGTACACGTACGTGGTGTCGCCGCGGCGGGCCTTGCCGTTGGGCACAGGGAACTCGCGACGGTCGATGGTGATGATGCGGTTGTCCTTCACGCCCTGGCGCAGCATCGCCGCAATCGTGTCCCACACCGCCCTTCGCTCGTCGTCGGAGCATTCGCGGCTGGGTCGTTCGGGGTGGATGCCGTTGACGAACAGTGCCTCGGCGCGAAACACGTTGCCGACCCCGGCAAGCACCTTCTGGTCGAGCAGCAGCGCACCGATCGGCTGGCTGCTGCGTTGCATGCGCTCCAGTGCCGCATCGGGTTTGACGCCACGCCGCAACGGGTCGGGTCCGAGCCGGGCGATGATCGCGTCGCGCTCGTCGGCTGATCCGACGCTGCAATCGGTGGGACCGGAGAGGTCGATGGTGCCCGCATCGGTTGCCATGCGCATGCGAACCTGGCCGATCGGGTGGGGTGACGACGGGCCGACGGCCACGCGGAACTTCCCGAACAATCCGAGGTGTACGTGGCCGACCATTCCGTTTGCCCACCAGTAGAAGAGATGCTTGCCGTAAGGCTCGATCCGGTCGAGCACCACTCCGTCGACCAGCGCCGCGTCCGGGGCGAACCGGCCCTGCGGCGACGACACGGCGACATGGCGACCGACGAGCAGCGGAGTGTGGTCCTTGGCGATGCGGTGGATGGTGTGGCCTTCGGGCATGAGGATGCTGACGCTACGGTGAGAGGACTGTGAAACTCCACATCGACGAGCAGGAACTGGCCACATGCGTGAGCTGCGGGTTGTGCCTGCCGCATTGCCCGACGTTCCGGGTCACGGGAGAGGAAGCGTTGTCGCCCCGCGGTCGCATCGCGGCCATCCGTGCCGTGCACTTGGAGGACGCCCCGGTCACCAAGGAGTTCGTCAACTTCATGGAGACCTGCGTGCAGTGCCGCGGGTGTGAGCCCGCATGCCCGTCGGGTGTGCCGTACGGGCACTTGCAGGAGAGCGTGCGCGAGTCGCTCGCCGAACAGCACCGCATCACACCGCGATGGCAGCGGCTCGGGTTCGCCGTGCTGCCCAAGCACCGACTGCTGCTGCTCGGTTCGACGGCGCTTGCGTTCGCCCAGCGCGCCCACCTCGTGCCCGCCCGCGCAGGCCTACCAGTGCTCCCGCTTCGACGGTCGGCCGCGGTACGCGGCACCGGTGACGAGGTCTGGCTGTTCACCGGTTGCGTGATGGACGCGTGGCTACGCGACACGCACCACAGCACGACGAAGGTGCTCGGCCATCTCGGGGTCACGTTCCGCACGCCGGGCAAGGGTGGCGGCTGCTGCGGAGCGTTGCACACGCACGCCGGTCTTACCGCGCGGTCTCGGCGCCTCGCGGTCGAGGTCATGGCATCGATGCCGGGTGATGCGCCGATCGTCGTGAACTCCGCCGGCTGTGGCGCAGCGATGAAGGAGTACGGCCATCTCGTCGGTACGGCGGACGCGAAGGCGTTCAGCGCGCGGGTGGTGGACGTGCACGAATACGTCGCGCAGCACATGGATCGGGTTCGCCCCGCTCGCCATATCGGGCGGGTGATCATCCAGGACCCATGTCACCTGCGTCACGTTCAGCGCGCCCAGGCCAGTGTGCGAACGATCCTCGCGCCCGTCGCGGACCTCGTCGAGCTCGACGACGAGGGGCTGTGCTGCGGCGCCGGCGGTGCCTACTCCGCGCTCCAGCCGGCACTCGCCGGCCGGATCCGCGAGCGCAAGGTCGCGTCGATCGGCCGCGCAGGCGAAGGCGTCGTGGCGAGTGCGAACCCCGGTTGCGCGATGCATCTCGCAGCGGCCGGGCTGGTCGTCAAGCATCCGATCGATTTGCTGGCGGAGGCGTTGTGAGCGGCCCCTACGATCACCTGGCGGATCGACTCGACGCGCTTGGCGAGGATCTCGACGAAGTGATGTTCGATCAGCTCCGTGAGGCGTCCGCCGCGAAGGCCGGCCGCCCGGCGGACGACAAGCGTCTGACGCAGGCCCGGCGGGCCATCGAGAAGGCTTCCCGGTTGCTCAGGGGCGACGCGGCCGGGGCCGACTGAGCGTCTCGTCGGTCGGTTTCGCTGGTCGCCAGCGCCGGCGCTCGATACTTCGGGTTCGTCATCGGCGCCGCCCTGCCTGAAGCAGTCGGCGCGGACATCCTCACCTCGGGCTGGGATCAGCTCGGGTACAACCGCGTCACGTCTCCCGTCGCGGCTGTCGCCGAGGATGTGGCCGGTGGGTGGCTGAAGGAGTTGCTCGGCATCCCGTCTGCGGCCTCGTTCGGTTTCGTCACGGGTGGCCAGGGTGGCAACACGGTGCCGCTCGCTGCCGCCCGCCACCGCGACGGTCGCCGCCGTGGAGTCGGTTCGCGGGGGGATGAACCATGGGCACGGCCAAGGCGCTACGCGGGGAGGAGCGGATCGTTCTCGTGGATGGTGCCGGACCGGACCACCGTGGCGTACATGCCGACGGCCTGGCCGAGATCGCGAACGACGTGGCGCAGGATCGCCCGGTCCTGGGGGATGTCGGGGGTGACCTGCTTGGTGATCGCCGCGCACCGCGGGCAGTCGTTGATGACCTCGACGACTGCGTCGCCGATCGCGAACCGGCGCCCCGTCCACCCGAACTCGGGGTGACCGGGTTCGTCGCCGGTGTCGATGAGCAGGCTGGGTCGGAACCGTCGGACGTCGACGACCGAATCGGGCACGGCCGCCGCCATCGACCGCAACGCGGAGGTGGTCATGATCATCAGCGGGTAGCAGTCGTAGAACGTGCCCGGAGGGCTGCTGTACACGCCGACGTTCGGACCGAACTTGGCGAAGTCGGGGATCGGCTCGCCGTCATCGCGGCCGAAGAGATCGCGGATGAACGGCATCGGGTCGCCGTCGGGCAGCGGAGCGCTGCGATAGAAGTCGAGGTCGTCGGCAGGACGCAGGACCTCCAGGAGAATGGCGCGACCGAGCGCCCCGGACAGCACGTCGTTCACCCCGGCATCGGTGCTCGCGACGCGCGAGCCGTCCGGGAGCGTGATGGACACCGCGCCACCGGGCGCGTGCGCGGCCGCGAGCTGCATGATGCCAGGCGTCTGACGGGTGTTGGCGATGAAGCCCGCCTCGGTGTCGCGCAGCGCCCAGCGGCGGTCGCCGACGATCCCCAACGGAACGAGTTCCGCGGAAGGGACGGTGGAGCCGATCATGGACTTCACCGGGTACTGCCAGATCTGAGCGATGCGCATGTTCATCTGTCCACGAAGGTGTTGCAGAGGTCGATCAATTCTCGCAGATCGCCGTACCCGTGCTTGGTGTACACGAACGAGATCCGATGCAGGTCCAGTCGGTCGTTCTCCTTGCGTTCAGGCCCGAACGGTTCCGTGGCGTGGATGTCGCCCGTCTTGCAGAGGTACTTGAATCGCTCGTTCAACGCGTGCAGTTGCTCGTGCGTCGGCGCGGCACGGAGGCGAATGATCAACGCTTCGCCCACGTACCGCATCGAGTCGTAGTTGCGGTAGAAGCCGATGATTTCCTGGACGGCGACCTCGCAGTCGTCGGTGATCTTGTACAGGTGACGGTCGGCGTCGGCGACCAACCCGCGCTCGACCAGCTGCTGGCGCACGAAGGAATCGACCGTCTCCCAGTACGGGTCGCTCGGTACGTCGAGGAACACGATCGGGACCGGCAAACCCTTGCCCGTCTGGGTGAGCGTGAGCAGTTCGAACGTCTCGTCGAGCGTGCCGAAGCCACCCGGCAGGCACACGAAGCCCTTGCTCTCCTTGATGAGCATCAGCTTGCGTGTGAAGAAGTACTTCATGCTGACGTACTTGTCGTCGCCGGCGATGACGTGGTTCGCGCCCTGCTCGAGCGGCAGGCGGATCGACACGCCGATGGAGTGCTCGCGCCCGGCACCCTCCATGCCTGCCTGCATGATGCCAGGACCCGCGCCGGTGATGACCATCCACCCCTCGGCGGCCAGACGACGCGCCACCTCCTTGGCTGCCGCGTACAGCGGGTCGTTCTCCGCCGTGCGCGCCGATCCGAAGATGGTCACCTTCGGATGTTCCCTGGCGTGAGCGAACATCGCGAACGCCTCGCCCATCTCCTGCAGCGCCGCTGCCGCGATTTTCAGGTCGAGCGTGTCGGGATGGCTGCTCACGAGCTCGACGGCCGCGCGGAGCAGCTGTTCCGCGTGGCGGCGGTCGGCTCCGGGTGGGAACTGCTCGATGAGCGATGCGATGGACTGGTCGGCCGGATGGAAGTCGGTCACCGCGGCAGGTTACGCGAGCGTCGCGGCTTTCGCCGCCAGGGCGTCGAGCAGTTCCTCGAAGCTCTTCTGGAAGTTCGCCACTCCGTCTCGCTCGAGCTTGGCGGCGACATCGTCGAGGTCCACACCGGCCGCGGAGATCGACGCCCAGTCGCCGGCCGCCTGGTCGGCATCGGAATCGATCGTGCGGGCCAACGTGCCGTGGTCGGCAAACGCCTCGATGGTCGCGTCGGGCAGCGTGTTGACCGTGTGCGGCCCGATCAGCGCGTCCACGTACAACGTGTCGGGGTATGCCGGGTTCTTCGTCGAGGTGCTCGCCCACAGCGGGCGTTGGACGACGGCTCCCTTGGCTGCGAGGGCCTCCCAGCGCGGGCCGCTGAATGTGGTACCGAAGGCTCGGTACGCCAGCTTCGCCTGGGCGATCGCCGCCTTGCCGCGCAGTGCGAGCGCCGCGGGTGTACCGATCGCGTCGAGACGAGCGTCGACCTCGGTGTCGACGCGACTGATGAAGAAGCTCGCCACGCTGGCGACCTTCGACAGGTCGGCG
>JAYVMH010000105.1:0-8684 GCA_043759015.1 Actinomycetota bacterium | reverse complement strand
GGTGGTCCTGCCGAGGCTGATCGACGGCACGTGGTCGGGCACCATGAACCTCACCGAAGCGGACTCCGGCTCCGACCTCGGCACGGTGCGGACGCAGGCCGTCGAGCGCGACGACGGCACGTTCCTGATCAACGGCACCAAGATCTTCATCACCTGGGGAGAACACGACCTGGTCGACAACATCGTGCACCTCGTGCTCGCCCGAACGCCCGGTGCTGACGTGGGAACCCGAGGGCTCTCGCTCTTCCTCGTCCCCCGGTCGATCATCGGCGCGGACGGACGTCTCGGCGAACGCAACGGAGTGCATTGCCGAGCGCTCGAGCACAAGCTCGGCATCCATGCCAGCCCGACGTGCGTGCTCGAGTTCGTGGATGCGGTGGGCGAGCTGGTCGGGCCGTTGCACGGCGGCATGGTGGGGATGTTCAGCATGATGAACCCGGCCCGGCTGGCGGTCGGAGTGCAGGGCGTCTCGATCGCCGAGCGGGCGTTCCAACAGGCGTTCGAGTACGCCCAGCAGCGCCAGCAGGGCCACACGGCGAACGGCCCGGCAGTGCTGCTCGATCATCCCGATGTGCAGCGAATGTTGCTGGACATCGCGAGCACGCGAGATGCGATGCGTCTGCTCACCTTCGCCACGTCGATCGCCGGCGACCTCGCGCGCCACCACCCCGATGCGGAGGTGCGTGAGTGTCATCAACGGCGTGTCGACCTGTTGACGCCACTGGCGAAGGCATGGCCGACCGACCAGGGCGTGCGTCTGGCGTCCTTGGCCCTGCAGGTGTTCGGTGGCGCCGGCTTCATCGAGGAGTCCGGCATCGCCCAGCGGTATCGCGACGCGAAGATCACCACGATCTACGAGGGCACCAACGGCATCCAGGCGATCGACCTGATCGCGCGGAAGTTGGCCTCCGACGACGGAGCGGCACTGGAGGTGTTGCTCCGCGAGATCGACGGGACCATCGAAAAGGCGACGCAGGATCTCGAACTGCACACCGTCGCCTCACAACTCGCCGCATCGGTCGCGGACACCCGGGCGGCAACGTCGTGGGTGCTGGAACAACTCCCGCGCGACCGCGATGCCGTGCTCGGCGGGGCGTGTGCGTACCTCGAGCTGGTAGCGGTCACGTGCGCGGGCGATCTGATGGTGCGGCGGGCGATGCTTGCCAAGGCATCGTCACCTTCGGAGGCGACGCGCGCGTTGCGCCGGTGCGAGTTCTTCGCGGTCCAGCACCTCCAGCAGCGACCCACGTTCGGCGCCGTGTCCGTCGGCACGATCGCGCTTCGCGCCGGACTCGACTGAACCCTTCGATGCACGCTGGTGCGCCGGACGATGCCCGCGAACCGATCTAGTTGCGGTGGTGTCTGAACCCGCGACAGGCTGATCAACGAGATGAACGAGGACGCCGAGAGCGAGAGTGAGGTCGACGCGGGCCTCGTGCGCCGCGCCCGCGACGGTGATCAGCGCGCGTTCGGTGAGCTCGTGCGCCGGCACGAGCGTGCCGCACAACGTCTCGCCGCGTTCGTCTGCGGCTCGACTTCGGAGGCAGGTGACGTGACCCAGGAAGCATTTCTCATCGCCTACACCCGGCTCGCCAAGCTGGCCGACGGGCGCGCCTTCCGGCCGTGGCTGATGCGGATCACCGCCAACACCGCGAAGAACCGGATCCGGACGACCGTGCGGAGTCGGAACCGGGAGGATCGTGTCTCGGCGTTCGCCATGGCCCCGGCGTTGACGCCGGACGACCGTGCGATCGCCGCCGACGACGCGAACGCGTTGTGGCGTGCGCTCGGAGATCTGGACCATCGCGAGCGAACGGTGGTCGCGTTGCGATTCGCGGCCGGCCTCAGTGAGGCCGAGACGTCGGCAGCGTTGGGTATCCCGGTCGGAACGGTGAAGTCGCGCACGTCGCGAGCGATGAAGGCCCTTCGCGAAAGGCTGGGTGACGACAGTGATTGAGCTGGCCGAACGTTTGGAGGCACTGGCGCAACGCCTGGATCTCCCCGTCGCGGTCGACGTCGCGGCGATCACTCGCTCCGCCATCGATGCCCGCGAGGCACGAGCGGGACATCGGCAGCGGTGGGTGTTGGTGCCGATCGTGGCACTCGCGCTGTTGCTGGTGTTCCCTGGTCCGCGCCACACCCTGGCGCGGTGGTTCGGGCTGCGCAGCACGAGGATCGAAGTGCCCTCGACCGGGCCCTCGAACGCACCTACCGATGGCGGGCCGACGTCGGCACCGGCAACGTTCCCGGCAACGACACTCCCGACGAGCCCGCAGATCGGTGCGGACCTGACCGCGGCGGCGCACGAGGTGGGGTTGCCCGCCCCGGTGCCGTCGTTGCTCGGCTCGCCGCAACACGTGTCCGTCGTCCATCCCCCCGCAGCCGGCCAGATCGTGCTCGAGTACGCACCGAGCCACCTGCTGCCGCCGTCGCCGATCCCCAGTGTCGGCGCGATCGTGTCGACGTTCAGGGCACAGGTGGATGGTGGCATCTTCCAGAAGGTGCTCGGACCGGGCACGACTGTCGAAGAGGTTTCGATCGACGGCACGACCGGCTATTGGCTCGCCGGCGCGCCGCACACCTACGGCTTCGTCGCCCCCGACGGCACGTTCGCCTTCGACACGCTGCGTCTGGCGACGAACACCTTGATCTGGGAGCTGAACGGGGTGACCTATCGCCTGGAAGCCTCGGTGGACAAGGCGACCGCGCTGCGCATCGCGGCGTCGATCGCCACCTGACCGCGAACCCTCGCCGCCCCGGCGGTGTCGGGATGTGCATGAACCGTTCCTCACAAGTCCCCCGAATGCTGATCGCCGCCGCGCTGGTGCTGAGTGCGTGCGGCGCTGCATCGGCGGCCACCGCTCCGGCCAACGACACGCCGACAACCGATCCGCGCATCACGTCGAGGGCGGCGCCGTCGGTCGAGTTGCCGACGCTGGCGATCACCGGCGCCGATGGTTCGATCACGGTGGTGCGCGGCGGCGCGGTCGCGGGTGTCTACCCCGACGCGCGGCTGGCGGTCGACGGCCACACGTTGATCTCTGCGGCGCCATCGTCGAACGGCACGAAGGTCGAGTGGGTCGACATCTCCACCGGACGGTCCGCCGGTTCGGCGATGCTCGACGGCACGTTCGGGCTGTCGGCCCTCGACGAATCGGGTGAGTCGGCCGTCGTCGTCTCGCCCGCCGCGGCGGTGACGGGCAGCGACATCGCCGGCGCTCGCACGTCGACCGAACTGGCGATCATCCGCAAGCCGGCCGACCCTGCGCAACCAGCCGCAGTGGTCTACCGGACCACGGTGCCCGGCAACGTGCTGCCCGAGATGCTCGGGCCGTCGTACCCCGATGTGCCCGGCAGTGTGTTCATGCTCGAGTACCTCCCGGCCGATCACCCGGCCGCGTATCGAGTGCGGGTGCTGGACACCTCATCGGGCATGTTGGCTGTCCCGCTCGACCTGCGGGAGAAGATCCAGGCCGCGGACGAGTCGATGGCGGGCATCAGCCGCGCTCAGGTGATGGTGCCGAGTCGGAAGCTGTTGCTCACGGTGTACCGCGGGCGCAACCCGGACGGCAGCGTGTACGCGTTCGTGCATGCGCTGCGCTACGACGGCATCCAGGACGGTCCCTGGCCCGGCACGTACTGCCTCGACATCCCCGATTCGCTGCAACTGCAGGCGAGCCCGGCCTCGGTGGCCGTATCGACCGACCAGGAGACGATGTTCATCGCCAACGGCAGCGGCACGATCGGCTCCCTACGCGTTCGCGATCTCGACGATCACACGCATGCGCCTGCGCTCCACTCCTCCGGTCAGGTGAAGGACATGACGGATCACGCGCCGGCGATCGCGGCATCCGATTCCGCCGTTTGGGTCGCGTACGGGAAGGCGGTGACGGAGCTCGACCCCTCGGACCTCGTGCAGCGCCAGCGGTTCATGCTGCCCGACGACGTCTTCGCGTTGACAGCCTCGCCCACGGGTCTCGTCGCAGTCGGCCAGTCGTCGATCACGCTGGTCGACCCACACGGTGCTGTACTCCGCCGGTGGCCGGTCGCCGTCGATCAGCCCCGTCGTGTTGCGCTGGTGCCCTGACCGCCAACCCCGACGTCGACCCCACGGGGGCCCATCCAGCGACCGACGACGGGCAGCTCCCACATCGACTCCGCCTTGCCGATCGCGGCCGCGACCTGGACGGTGTTCTCCGCGCCGTCGACGGCGACGTAGCGAGGTATCCATCGTGGGCCGTACTTGTTGTTGAAGTGCCACAGGCTTCGGATCTGCATCGTGTTCGACAGGCGGTCGAGCACAAAGCGCACGCTCCGCGTCGTCAGCCCGAGCTCGCCATCGGCGGCCAGGATCGCCCGCATCGCAGCGAAGTTGAGGCCCACCTCGCCGCCGCCGTGTGCCGCCACGTGGCGGATGGTCTCGACGATCACGAAGTCGATCAACCCATTCGGATGGTCCGCTGGGTCGCGCCGCATCAGATCGAGCGACCACCCGCGTATGCCGGGCGCCGGCGCGTACTGGCAGAACGCGGCGGGTGTACCGCCGGGGCCGGTGCACACGGCGAGCAGCAGGCCGGTGTCGCCGGGGTCGAAGATGCGACCGAGCGTCATCGAGAAGCCACGCTCCACTCCGCCGCGGCGGCTCTTGTTCATCAACGCCAGGATCGAGACGCGCAGCTCGTCGCTCACCTGGGTGGGGTCGTGGAACGTGACCGAGTAGCCCATGCGCTCGACGCGGTTCACGGCCTGGCGGAGGCTCTTGCGTTCGCCGCCATTCAGATGGAACGTGGCCGAGTCGACCACCGCCTCGTCCCCGGCGTAGATGGCGCGCATGCCGTACGCCTTGTAGATCGGCAGCCACTCCTCGGCGGCGGCGAGCACGGCCACGGTCCAGCCCTGGCGATCGGTGAACTCGCGGAACGCGTCCCACGCAAGCTCGCGTTGCGCCGGCGGGCCCACGGGATCGGGCGACACGAGGCACACGCCGAACGTCACCATGTAGCCGACCACCGTGCCCTCGAAGAAGAACAGCTCCTTGTCGTCACGGAGCACGAAGTAGTCGAGCGTGCCGTCGCCGAACCGCTCGACGAGGTCGCGGGCGCGCTGGCGGAGTGCACGGCGGTCGTCGAGGTCGCGTTGGCGGGCGAGCACAGGACGAAGCGCGCGCCACACGCTGATCACGGCGACGGCGGCGGCGACGCCGAACACGCCTGCGTGCAGGAACCCCGCCGTGCGCTCGGTGACGCGCTGGCCCCGCCATCCGAACAACGCGTTGACGACGGTGCGGGCCGCAGCACCCATTGCCAGACGTGGTTCGTGCCGCGAGCGGCGCGTGAGCGCCACGACGGCAACGACGGTGGCGAGGAAGGCAACGGCGAGGGTGATCGCCGCGGAGCGCAGCACGACGATGCCCGAGCGTCGCCCGCTCTGGGCGGTGAACGACGACTGCACGATGAAGAGCATCAGCAGCACGACGAGGCTGATCGACGCCGCGCCGAAGTGTCGGCCGCGGGCGAGATCGCTCGATGCGACCATGGCCACCGCCGTCACTGACAGCAGCCACGCACGCCGCTGCCCGCGCAACAATCCGCGCGACAGGATCAGCAGGGCGACGCCAGCGGCGGCGAGCACGCCGTTGGCAACGTGAGCCGCCGCGAGCGGGAGGAGTTGGGTCACCCCATGGTGCACCCGCGCGCGGGGTGCGCTCAGCGCTGACGCGATGGCGAGAACGCCGATGACCGCCACGGTGGCAGCGGTCGCTCTGCGCATCGCCCGCCGGTGTTGTTGCAGGGTGCCCGTGTAACGGCCGGGCGCGAGGAAGGTGGTGGGCGGCCGGCTCGCCCACCACAGCACGGTGCCGCTGAGCAGACCGATGAGGTGCTCGGGCGCGGCGAGGTTGCGCAGGAGGAGCACCTCGAGAGCGGATCCGATACACAGGAGCGTGCCGACGGCCGGCGTGGGCAGTTCGAACGCCATCGCGATCGCGAGGGCGACGACGACCACCGACGGCCCGGTGTCCAGCGCCGGGACCCGTGTGTGCAGGCCCAGCCAATGTGCGTGACCCGAGACGACGAGCGCGTGGACGACCAGGTTCGTGGTGAACTGCGCGCCGAACCCGATGAGCAGCAGCCGTCGCCAGCCGAGCACGATCATGCCCAGCGTGGTCAGCACCAGGACCTGTGCGATCGCACCCCACGCCGGCAGGTCGGGTGCGGAGGCGAACGTGGAGAGCGGCGTCCGGGCGATGAGCACCAGGAGGTGATCGGTGGGGTGCGTGGCCGCGACGTTGGAGATGTAGCGCTCCCACGGCTCGTACTGCTCGAGGAGTGCGATCACCGCCACCAGGAGCCCGGCGAGCACACCGGCGACGACGGCACGCCGTTGAACCGCGCGTCCGGCATCGCGGACGCGCGCGTAGACCGTCACGACGTCCTGTCGGAGTCGTCTGCCCACAACTGCCAGCTCAGCCACGATGCGACGGTAGACGGGTGGTGCGCCGAACGGACGTCGGACCGCAACGGAGGGTCCCCGAAGTCCCGGCGCCTGCTCCCGAATTTCGCCGAGCGCCGGAACTTCGAGCTGGTCGGCGGCCAGCCGGCTGACCTTCCGTACGGGACGAGCGGTTGGACGGTTGCCGGGAGGACGAATGGCCTGAGACATCTTTCGCCAGCCAGGTGTCGGGTCGCACCGCCGGAGGGACGAACGACCTGACAGCGAAAAAGTAGAACTGCTGGGTGAGAGCGATCATCCGCGCGGGTGAGAATTCGGTAAGTGTTCCTGGTCGCGGGCGTTACGGCGCGTGACGTCCGGCGTACCCATCCCCGTGGCCCTACTCGATCGAGGTGGCGAACAGGCTGTCGTACGCGAGGCCCCACGGTGGTCGCAGGAAACCCAGCGCGCGAACGTCTTCGAACCAGTGAGCGAAGTGGGATCGCTGCGAGAACGTTCCACCGCCCAGCACACGCGTGACGCGAAGCATCGTGTTCTCGGTGAGCTCGGCAACCGCCTGCTTCGCTCGAAGTGCGCCGGCGAACGATTGGGCGGGATCGCCGCTCTCGACGGCGCGCAGGGCGCCTTCGTACGCCTGCACCGCGACCCACTGGTCGAGCTCGGCACGCGACCACTCGACCTGTTCGTACGGGCGAAGCCCCGCGGCCGTGCTACGGATCCGTACGCGAGCTGACGCGATCGCGGCGTCGAGCACGCCAAGGATCACCGCCGTGAACAACGTCCAGATGATCGGGTTGGCTGCACGAGTGATCTGTTCGAGCTTGCCGTCGAACGCGAGCCGGACCGTCGGGACGTCGTGCAGCCGCATCGCATGGCTCTGTGTTGCCGCCATGTGCCGCCGGCATCGACGGGGGCCCGCAGCCGCAAGAGGCCGGCGTCGCGCAGGAGGTCGAAATCGCGTCGGTCCAGGGCCCGCCTCAATTGCCGTTGGTCGCGTTCGCTGCCCCATTGCTCAGCGATGCCGGCGATCGATCGTTGGACGTCGGAGGGTGATCCACCATCCGCCGAAGGGTAGATCATCGGGTCGTGGGCACGCGCGGGCCGTGGGCACGCGCGGGTCGTGGGCACGCGCGGGCCGTCGCCGCATCGGGGCGCTGGTTCCGATCACCTCGGCTCTGTACAATGGTGTCCAGGGCGCGACCGAGTTCATCGACAGCGCCGGCGTGCGAACCACCGAAGGGGGAGGGCGTCGCCATGACACGACGAGGTCGAGACCGGAAACGAGCGCCGATCGACACGACGAAGTACCGGCAGCTGGTGAACCCATTCGAGCCGATGCGAGTGCTGAGCGACGACCATGTGGAGCACCTGCACCGCACGGCCGTGCGGTACCTGGCCGAGCACGGCATGCGCGTGTTGCTGCCCGAGGCGCGCGACGTCCTCGCTGCCGCCGGCGCCGTGGTCGACGACGCGATGATGGTGCGCTTCGACCCCGACCATGTCACTGCGGCGATCGAATCGGCGCCCGCGACGTTCAGGATCAGCGCACCCAACCCCGACCGCGACGTCGTGGTCGGCGGTCGCTCCGTCAACCTTGCCCCGGCGGGTGGGCCGCCGTTCGTGTCCGACCTCGAGCGTGGCCGACGGTCGGGCACGCTGGTGGATCACGAGAACTTCCTGAAGCTCACGCAGAGCTTCGACGTGATGTCGGTGACGGCCCCGACCATCGAGCCGAGCGACATCCCGATCGATGTGCGTCACCTCCACTCCTGCTTCGCCACGCTGACGCTGAGCGACAAGGTGCCGTTCGTGTACGCCCGCGGCCGCCGTCGAGTGCGCGACGAGATCGACCTGGTGAAGCTGCGCCTCGGCATCGAAAGCGACGAGGAGTTCGCCGCGGTGCCGCGTGTGTTCACCAACGTCAACGTGAACAGTCCCCGCCAGCTCGACATCCCGATGGGTCTCGCCATCATCGACCTTGCCCGACTCGGTCAGCCGGTGGTGCTGACGCCCTTCACCCTTGCGGGCGCGATGGCGCCGGTGACGCTGGCGGGGGCGTTGGTGCTCCAGCACCTCGAAGCGCTCGCGGCCATCACCCTGGCGCAAACCGTCCGGCCGGGCACCCCCGTGGTCTACGGCGCGTTCACCTCGAACGTCGACATGAAGTCGGGCTCCCCCGCGTTCGGTACCCCAGAGGCGATCAAGGGTGCGCTCGCCGGTGGCCAGCTGGCGCG
>JAYVMH010000104.1:0-8707 GCA_043759015.1 Actinomycetota bacterium | reverse complement strand
CCTCGACGAACTCGTCCTCCGTCATCGGCGCGAGCGCGTAGTTCGTTCGGCGCTGCTCGCCGATCGTCGACACCGTCTCGGTCGACAGGTTCTTGCCGCACGCCGAACCGGCTCCGTGCGCGGGGTAGACCTTCGTGGCATCGGGCAGCGCGAGCAGCACATCGTGCAGCGAGTGGAACAGCTGGCGGGCGAGCTCGTCGGCAGTGACCCCCACCGAGGCGAGCAGATCCGGCCTACCGACATCACCGATGAACAGGGTGTCGCCGGTGAGCACGCCCTCCGGCGGCGCCGACGCGCCATGAGGGTGGATGACGATGCTGATCGACTCGGGTGTGTGGCCCGGCGTGTCGCGGATCTCCAGTTCGACCTCGCCCAGCACGATGCGCTCGCGGTCCGCATACGTGTGGATCGGGAACTGCGCCCGTCCCTCGGCGGCCCTGCCGTACACGATCGTTGCGCCGGCGTGGTCCGCCAGTTCGAGGTGACCCGACAGGAAGTCGGCGTGGAAGTGGGTCTCCAGGACGTGCTCGATCCGCAACCCGTTCGCCGCTGCATCGTCGAGGTATCCGGCGACGTCGCGCTGCGGATCGACCACGACCGCTCGACCCGTGGTGGTGTCGCCGATGAGGTAGCTCGCGTGCGACAGGCAGGCGAGGTAGTACTGACGGAAGAACATTCACCGATCATACCCTGAGGGGTATCGTCGGATCGACGCCGGTCATCGTGTCGTGTGCTTGCGAGCCGTGTGCCCGTGTCGTGTGCCCGTGTCGTGTGCCCGTGTCGTGTGTCCCTGCGTAGTGTTCTGGCGATAGGCCCACAACCAACTGCACTCGAGACGCTCGGCCGCGATGCCTCCGCGGACGAGATCCTGACCGCGATGGACCGCGATGGCGCCTGCATCGTCGCCGATGTGCTGAGTTCGGAGCTGTTGTCCCGAATCGAGAGGGAGGTGACGCCGTGGCTGGAGAAGGCCTCGGCCGGCCCTGACGACTTCGCTGGTCGACACACCGCGCGAGTGGGCTCGTCGCTCGCTCCGAAGCTTGTCGCGAGGTCGTGATGCATCCGATCGCCCTGCACGGTGCGGAGGCGTTCCTGCAGCCGTTCTGCACCCGCATCCACCTGCATCTCACCCAACTGATCCACATCCGCCCGGGCCAGGGCGCGCAGCCGCCGCATCGCGATCGGCTGGTCGGGGCGGTTACCTCCCCGATTCCATCGAGCCGCAGTTCAACACGATCTGGGCGCTCACCGAGTTCACCGCGCAGAACGGCGCCACCCGACTGGTTCCTGGGAGCCATCGCTGGCATCCCGAAAGAGCCGCACTCGAGAGCGAGGCGGTGCAGGCAGAGATGAGCCGCGGATCGGTGCTGCTCTACAGCCGCTCGGTGGTGCACCGCGGCGGACAGAACCGAGCCGACTCCTCACGGCTGGGAATGAACATCACCTACTGCCTGGCGTGGCTGCGCCAGGAGGAGAACCAGTACCTCGCCGTGCCGCCCGACGTGGCTCGGACGCTGGAACCCGACCTGCAGGAGCTGTTGGGCTACACGATGGCCAACTACGCGCTCCGTTACTACGGCGACCTACGTCCCCCGGAGCTGGCGCTCGGCCGCAAACCTCGAACCGGACTTCCCGACCCGCAACTCGCCGGACACAACGTTTCGCGGATGGTGAGTCTGGACGAGATGGAGGCCGCGCTCGCGATACAGCCGAAGCTCCTCGACGGCTGGCTCCGGTCCCGGTTGCACGACCCGGGCCGAGTGTGATCGGCCGAAATCGATGCGCTATGGTCTGACCATCAGTCCAAGCTGCCGTGCCCTGTGGCGCGGCACGACCGGGGGTCGGTCGCGACTCCCCAGGGAGGAACACACGTGCCGATCACTCGGATGAACCACGCCGTGCTCTACGTCCGCGACGCCCGATCCACGCAACGGTTCTACACGGACGTGCTCGGGTTCACCACCGTGATCGAACATCCGCAGGGCGCGTTCGTGTTCATGCGGGCACCTGCATCCGCCAACCACCACGACGTCGCGTTCTTCACGATCGGCGATCAGGCCGGGCCCAGCGAGGCGGGCGTGCGCACGGTGGGCATGTACCACCTCGCGTGGGAGGTGCCCACCCTGGAGGAGTTGAGCATCATGCGCGTCCGGTTGGAGAAGGCCGGCGCGCTCGTCGGTGCCAGCGACCACGGCACCAACAAGAGCCTCTACGCGCACGACCCCGACGGGCTCGAGTTCGAGGTGATGTGGCTGGTGCCGCCCGAGCACTGGGGTGAAGCAGAACACCTCGCGATCGTCGAGCCACTCGACATCGCGGCGGAGCAGACCCGATTCGCGCAGGTAGGGCTTCGATGACGTCGACGACGTTCGAGCCGGTGCCCAAACGAACGATCTCGGCCGAGATCCGTCAGCGGCTCTCCAGCGCCATCGAGAGCGGTGAGTTCCCCCCGGGAACGCCGCTTCCCGCCGAACGCGTGCTCTGCCAGGAGTTCAACGTCGGTCGCACCTCGGTGCGCGAGGCCATCCAGGGTCTTGTGATGGCCGGCTACCTCGAGCGGCGCGGCAATCGTTCCGTCGTCGCCGAGCGGCTGCCGCAGATGAAGTTCGCCGGCGACGATCGCAAGGAGCTCGTCGCCCAGTTGTTCGAGGTGCGCCAGGCGATCGAACCGACGATCGCCCGGCTGGCCACCCTGCGAGCGACGCACGACGAGCGCCAGGCCATCGCCGAGCTCGCCTCGCGCACCACCCACGACCTCGCCGAGTTCCGCGAGATCGATCGGCAGTTCCACGCCGCGCTCGCCCGGGCGTGCGGCAACCCGTTGCTCAACGAGGTGCACGCGAAGGCGCTCTCGTCGCTGTTCGGGTCCGGCGAGTTCGCCTCGCTGCTCTACGCGGAGATCAACCGCACCGAGGTCGCCGGCATCATCGTCGCCTCCACGCTGGCCCATCAGGCCATCGCCAACGCGGTCGTCGCCGGACATCCGCGCAAGGCCGTGATCGCCGTCACCGCCCACCTCGACGACGTCGAACGCCGCATGGTGGAGCGTCTGCTGTGAACGCCTTCGAGAACGACCCCCGCTACACGCACTTCCTCGACGACGCCGAGTTCCTGCCCACCGACCGGCCCGGCTTCCGCCGCCGTGTCCTGGTCGGCACACATCTGGAGATGTGGTTCTGGCGGATCAAGGGGGGCGCCGAAGGGTCGTTCCTGCACCGCCACGAGGCGAACGAGCAGTTGGGGATCATCATGCGCGGCTCGCTCGACTTCCGTATCGGCGGACAGGATGTGCAGGAGCGGACGGTGCTCCACCCGGGCGACGTGTACCACGCGCCCAGCGGCGTCTGGCACGGCGACAGCGTGTTCATCGGCGACGACGAGTTCGACGAGGTGTGGATCGTGGACGTGTTCTCTCCCCCGCGCACGACGGGTGATACGCCGTGAGCGCCGATTGGCGACTCGCGGTCGACATCGGCGGCACGTTCACCGATGTGGTGCTGTTCGATGCCGCATCCGGGCGAGTGGTCGTGGACAAGACGCTCACCACACCGTCGGCACCGTTGGACGGTGTGCGCATCGGCGTGAACCAGCTGCTGGCCAAGGCAGGCATCCGGCCGTCCGACATCACCCGACCGATCGTCCACGCCACGACGCTGATCACCAACGCGCTGATCGAGGGCAAGATCGGTCGCGCCGCCGTCGTCACCACCACCGGCTTCGGCGACACGCTGCTCATCCGCAACGAACATCGCTACGACATGTACGACCTGCAGATCGAGTTCCCCGCACCGCCGGTGCCGCGCGATCGAGTCGTCGAGATCGACGAGCGCACCACGCCCCAGGGGCGCGTCGACGAGGTGCCGTCGGCCGACTCCCTCCGGCGTATCACCGACGAGCTGCGCACCTGCAGTGTGCAGGCGGTGGGGGTGTGCCTCATCAACTCCTACGCCAACCCGGCCAACGAGCGTGTCGTCGCCGAGCACCTGCGCCGCGAGCTCAGTGTGCCGGTCTGCATCTCTGCCGACGTGTCGCCGCAGATCCGCGAGTACCCGCGCATGATCACGACCGCCTGCAATGCGGCGACGATGCCGGTGATCGGCCCCTACCTCGACGAGCTGCAGAAGTGGCTCGCCACCGAAGGCTTCCTCGGTTCGGTGCTGATGATGCTGTCCAACGGCGGCGTGGTGTCCGCCGACGACGCGGCCCGATCGCCGATCCGGCTCGTCGAATCCGGCCCGGCCGCCGGTGCCCTCGCCGGCAGCTGGTTCGCGCGAAGGTTGGAAGAGGACCGTCTGCTGTGCTTCGACATGGGTGGCACCACCGCCAAGTCGTGCCTCATCGAGCACGGCGAGCCCGAGCTCACCAACACGTTCGAGGTGGCGCGGATCTATCGCTTCAAGAAGGGCAGCGGCTTCCCCGTCTCGGTGCCGTCGGTCGACCTCGTCGAGATCGGTGCCGGCGGCGGCAGCCAGGCCAGGATCGACGAGCTGGGGCTGCTGAAGGTGGGCCCGGAATCGGCTGGCGCCGACCCCGGGCCGGCGTGCTACGGCAGAGGCGGCACGAAGCCGGCGGTCACCGATGCCGACCTCGCGCTCGGGTTGTTGGACGCGTCGTTCTTCCTCGGTGGCGACATGCCGCTGGACATCACGGCATGCGATGCGGCGTTGCGATCGGTGGCCGATCATCTCGGCCTCGGTGCTGCGGACACTGCCGCCGGCATCCACGAGCTCGTCAACCAGAACATGGCCGCCGCGTCGCGGATGCACGCCGTCGAGCAGGGCGTGGACCTGCGCGGCGTCACCGTCCTCGCGTTCGGTGGTGCGGGCCCGGTGCATGCGTGCGGCGTGGCGGAGCTGCTCGAGTCGCCGCGGGTGATCTTCCCCGTCAACGCCAGCGTGCTCTCCGCGTTCGGCACGCTCGTCACGCCGGTACGAATCGACCTGGCGCGCAGCATGGTGAGGCCGTTGGACGGCATCGACGTGACCGAACGCGACGAGCTGCTCGACGAACTGCGCACCGAAGGTCGCCGCGTGCTCTCCGCCGCCGGTGTGGCCGCCGCCGACATCCGCTTCCGCTACGGCGTGGATGCCCGCTACCTCGGCCAGGGCAACGAGATCACGATCTGGGTGGGCGAGGGCTCGCTGTGGCCGGGCCAGGCATCGGCCGTCGTCGAGATGTTCGAGCGCGACTATCGCCGAATCTACGGGCTCACCATCCCCGACGTGGGCGTCGAAGTGGTCACGTGGCGGCTCTCCGCCTTCGCGCCCGCCGCTCCGGTCGAGCCGAGCACCGTGGTGCGCACCACGCACGGCACACCGAAGTCGCACCGACCCGTGAGGTTCCAGCGCGGCGAGGAACCCACCGACACGCCGGTCTATCGACGAGAAGAGCTCGGGGTCGACCAACACATCGTCGGCCCGGCGATCGTCGAGGAGCGCGAGACCACCGCGGTCATCCGGCCCGGCTGGCACGCGCGCGTCACCGCCGACGGTTCGCTCGTTGCCGAACGCGTCTACCCCACGCCGGCCAAGGGGGCCACATCATGACGAGCAGGTTCGACCCGATCGAGCTCGAGGTGCTGTGGCAGAGCCTCATCGCCACGGTGAACGAACAGGCCAGGGCGCTGCAGCGAGCGGCGTTCTCACCGATCGTGCGCGAGGCAGGCGACCTCGCCAACGCCGTGTTCGACCGTCGCGGCCGGATGGTCGCGCAAGCGGTCACCGGCACCCCCGGCCACATCAACTCGCTCGCCCGCGCCGCCTCCGCGATCCTCGAGGAGTACCCCACCGACTCGTTGGTGGAAGGCGATGTGCTGATCACCAACGACCCGTACAAGACGGCGGGTCAACTGCTGGACGTGACGGTGCTCTATCCGGTGTTCCGCGCCGGCCGTGTGATCGCGTTCTTCGGCTCGACGATCCACCACACGGACGTGGGCGGATACGGCATCGGTGCAGGCGCTCGTGACGTGTTCGAGGAGGGTCTGTGGATCCCCATCTGCCGGCTGATGATCGCCGGCGAACGCAACCACGACGTGTGGAAGTTCATCCTCTCCAACGTGCGCCAACCCGACCACATGGCCGGCGACCTCCACGCACAGATGGCCAGCGGAGAAGTGGGTGCTCAGCGCCTCCGCTCGCTCTGCGATCGGCACCACCTCGACGACATCGAGGAGCTGGCCGACGAGATCATCGAACGCTCCGAGGCCGCCACGCGGGCGAGCATCCGCGAGCTCCCGGCCGGCACGTACTCCGCGTCGGCAGTGCTCGACCTTGCCGACGGCAGCACGATCGACATCGTGTGTGCGATCACGGTGGACACTGTCGCCGGCGAGATCCTGGTCGACTACGCGGGCTCCTCGGGCGCGAGCCCGTTCGGCATCAACGTGGTCAAGAACTACACCCACGCCTACACGACGTTCACCATCCGTTCGGTCCTCAACCCCGAGCTGCCGAACAACCACGGCAGCCTCGCGCCGATCAAGGTGGAGGCCCCGGAGGGTTCGATCGTCAACGCGGTGTCGCCGCAACCGTGCACGGCCCGCCACGTGGTTGGCATGTTCCTGCCCAACGCGCTGCTCAAGGCGCTCGCCCAGTTCCGACCCGAGCAGACGATGGCCGAAGGTTCCGGGGCCGTGTGGACGATGCAGGTCAGTGGCAACCACGACGACGGTCGGCCGTTCATCACCGCCATGTTCACGTACGCGGGCGGCGTAGGGGCACGGGCATCCAAACCCGGGCTGTCGGCGTGTTCGTATCCCACCGGGGTTGCCGCGGTGCCCATCGAAGTGGTGGAGGCATCGGCGCCCATCCGGTTCCTGCGCAAGGAGCTCCGCGACGGCAGCGGTGGGCCGGGCGCTCAGGTAGGAGGGCTCGGGCAGACCATCGAGTTCACCGTGGATACCAGCCGCCCGTGGCAGCTCAACGCCGTCACGTCGCGCCTCGCTCAGCCGCCGCAGGGCATCTTCGGCGGGGAGGCCGGGGCTGCGGGCGCGTTCACGGTCAACGGTGAACCGGTGCGCACGCAGTCGAGGGTCACCCTCCAGCCCGGCGATCGGGTTCGCCTCGACCTACCGGGCGGAGGCGGCTACGGCGCGGCTTCCCACGAACCCGCGGGCAACGGAGTCACGTGACATGAATCCGTGGTCACGACCCACGACCTTCGCCGAGACCTGGCGTCGCGCAGTGGCCGCGCACCCGCGTTCGACGTTCCTCGTGTTCGAGGGGCCCGACGGAGCAGCTCGCGAATGGACCTATCGCGAGTTCGATGCCGTGGTCGCGCGGGCGGCGAGCTTCCTGCGCGGCCACGGCGTGGACCGCGCGGATTCCGTGCACCTCGCGCTCACCAACTCGCCCGTGTTCGTCGCGATCTGGTTGGCCACGGTGGGCCTCGGCGCATGGGTGGTGCCCTCGGACCCGATGGGCACCGCCGCCGAGCTCGCCGGACACGTGGAGCGCACCCGACCGATCGTCGGCTTCTGCGCCCGCGACCGAGCGGACACCTACCGCGCCGCCGCCGGGTCCACGGTGGTCGTTGCCGTCGACGAGGCCGACACCGAGCTCGCGTTCCTGGGGGACCACGCGCTGACCGCACTGCCCGACGTGGACGTGCGCGACCGCGCCGCGGTGATGTTCACCTCCGGCACCACGGGTCGCCCGAAGGGTGTCGAGATCACGCAGGCGAACTACGCGTTCGCCGGCTGGGCGATGGCCAACAGCGCGGGGCTCGAATCGCACCACCGACAGCTGGTGGTGCTGCCGATGTTCCACGCCAACGCGCAGTACTACAGCTTTGCGTCGGCCATCTGGGCCGGTGCATCCGTCGCGCTGATGCACACGTTCTCCGCCGGCGGCTTCCTCGCCCAGGCCGCACGCCATCGGGCCACCCACGCCAGTCTGTTCGCGGCGCCGATCCGGATGATCCTCAGCCGCGGGGGCACACCCGTGGAGGGTTGCCGGCTGCAGCACTGCTGGTACGCGATGAACATCAGCGACGACCAGTACTCGGCGCTGGCCGACCTCTTAGGGTGCGCGCCGCGTCAGCTGTACGGCATGACCGAGACGATCCCGGCAGTGCTCACCAACGAGGTGGACGATCCCCTGCCGTCGTGCATGGGCACCGTCACACCCGGTTGCGACGTGCAGGTGCAGGGGCCCGATGGTGCGCCGGTGGCCCCCGGCGAAGTCGGCGAGATCGTCGTCGGTGGCGAACGCGGCGTCACCCTGTTCGCCGGCTACCTCGACGACCCCGACACGACTGCCGCGTCGTTCCGCGACGGGTGGTTCCTCACCGGCGACCGCGCGTGGCACGACGACGCCGGACGCTTCTTCTTCGACGGCCGCCGCGCCGACGTGCTGAAGGTTGCCGGCGAGAACGTCTCCACCGTCGAGATCGAGCAGGTGCTGTCCGCGCATCCGGGTGTGCTCGAGGCCGCGGTGGTGGGCATGGCCGACCCGGTCCGCGACGAAGTGCCGGTCGGTTTCGTCGTCGCCAACGACCCCCGCCATCCGCCGGCCATCGCCGAGCTCCACGAGTGGTGCGCGCAACGGCTGTCGAAGGCCAAGCGACCACGTGAGATCACGCTCGTCGACGAGCTGCCGCGCACGAGCGTCGGCAAGATCCGCAAGTTCCTGCTCCGCGACCCCGATGCCGAGCGCCGACCCTGTCCATCCGACGAGGTACTCACATGACCACTCCCGATTCCGTG
>JAYVMH010000103.1:0-3953 GCA_043759015.1 Actinomycetota bacterium | reverse complement strand
ATCTAGCCCTATGGATCAAACTCCAGGGGTCTTGCGGTGCTCACCGGCCAGCGGCTCGGAACCAGCCTCTCACTACAGCTGGTGTACAGCCATTAGGGGCAGGCGAGCTGGGCCGGTGGTGTGCCGGCTTCGGGAAGCGTCATGCAGAACGAACCGGTCGCGTCGTCGATGCGGACCGCGAACACCCCGTCGAACGTTCCCGGTGGCAGTGCGGCCCCCGTGTCGTCCAGGAACGTCGCCGAAGGGTCGAGCAGCCCGTTGTTCTGCATCACGGTCAGCGCGTGTGCGGGTGTGTCGCCACCCACAAACCCTTCGTAGATGGCGGCGAAGTCCTGCAGCGCCGGGTTCAGAACGGATTGATCGATCGGGATCGAATCGAGCGGCGGTCCCGAGTCGACGGGGATCGAGTCGAACGGGATCGTGTCGCCGGGCACGGAGATGCCGGTGACGCCCGCGATGTCCCTACCGGAGATGGTCGACGCCGCGACACCGGTGAGCCACGAGCCGATCGTGCTGAAGTCGTCGAAGCTCTGCATCGCCGACAGCAACTGGTCGCTGAGATCGAAGAGCGTGCGGATGGGGCTGACGTACCAGTGGCCGTTCTCGCGCACCGTGACACCGCGAATGGAGATCTTGGACAGGCGGCCGAGGATCGGCTTCACGTCGTCGGGCACGCCCTTGTCGGCGCCGACATCGCCGGGACAGAACGACTTGTCGAACGCCTGGTCGCCGACACCGTCGTTGGCCGGGCCGGTGCCGGTCACCTTCACGCAGCCCTTCGCGTCGAGCGTCGCGGTCACGTGACCTTGGGCGAACGAGGCATCGATCTTCACCGTGTCGAACGAGACGTACGCGACGTTGTCGTGCGCCTCGACCTTGGGCGTGCCATAGGTGATGGCCAGCTCGAGCGATTGCTCCTTCTTCGCCGTGTCGACCACCTTCTGCGCGTCGGCCAGGAACAGCGGCGCGTAGTCCTGCAACGCTCCGAACTCGCCGGGTGAGAGGAACCCGATCGCCTTGGAGAGGTCGAGCTCGGCCACTGCCGAGCTGAAGCCCTTCACCGCATCGGCCGGGTTGGCTGCGCCAGGCGCCGGCACCGGGTCGGCGAAGTCGGGAATGGCGCCGCCCGCGGATCGGCGCGCCTGCTCGGCGATCGTGTAACCCAACGACACGTACCAGCGGCCGTCCTCTTTGACCGTCGCCAGCTTCGTGCCCTTCAGGTGTGCCGTCTGGGAGTTGGCAAACGACGACGGATCGACCTTGTCGCGCAGCACCTTGCCGAGGGGCAGTTCCGCGATCGTCGCGTTGCCGGTCATCGTGCCGGCCGTCAGCGTCACGACCGCGACGCGCTCGGAGATCTTCTCGGCCGACATCGCGAGCCCGTCCACCGTCACCTGCACGCCCGCGACCTTGTGGAGATCCGTCGCACCGGAGAGCACATCGAGACGCTTCATCTGCGTCTGCAGGGGCAGCAACACGTCGCGCAGCAACGCGCGCTCGCCCGGCCGCATCACATCGACGAGACCGAGCACGTCCTCCTGGTCGGCGGCCTTGAACAACGCGGCAACCGCTGCCTCCGGTGTGTCGAACCCACCCGACGACGAGCTGATGTTCCGGGCGACGACGAAGCCGCCACCGCCCAGCACGGCCAACGCCACGACCGCGGCGACCATGCGCCCCTTCCGCGACCGGGGCGGATCGGCCGGAGGCGAGGCTTCCAGCTCGACCTGTGCCGTTGACGACGCCGTTGACGACGCCGTTGACCCGCCGTCCGACGGCATGGTCGACGCGGTGTCCGACGCGCTGTCCGACGACATGTTCGGCGGCGGAAACGAAAACGGTGATCCCTGGGGCTCGTCGACGCTCATCAGTTGTCCTCCCGTATCGGACGATGACCGGACGGCCCCTCGGCCGCGGTCTGATGCTGGTGTGCGGACGGTGCCGCAGTGGCCGGAGCCACGAACAGGCCTAGCACACTCAGCGCTGCACCGACCAACGTCACCCACAGGCCCGCCAAGCCCGGCAGCGGCGCGCGGGCGACGAGCACGGCGAACCCGGCCGCGATCGACGACACGACCGCCGTCAACACGAACAGCACACGGCCCGGGCGCCACAGGTGCAGCGCCAACACCACTGCGGCGACGAGTGGGAATACGAGCCACACACGCGCCACCGTGGCGGTGGTCCCTTCCAGCAGACGACCGGCGAGACCGGCGAGCTGATAGCTCGAGCGTGCTCGCTCACCGGAGCGAAGCCACGGCAGCAGCGCGCCGACCATCACCACGACCAGCCCGAGCGGCGAGATCACCCGCGCCGCGACCCACCGCGCGTCTGCCCGAACCATGCGTCCATGCTCGCACGCGTCGCGACCCCTCCGGGCGCGCCCGAGTCAGAGTCGACCGAGCAGGCGATGGCAGAGTGAACCTGCGGAAGGCGGGTCCGTGGCCAACGCGGCGAACGGCGTCATCGGCAGCGACGGTGGATTCGAAGTGGCCAACGACAGGCGGCCGTCGAGGTCCACGCGGAACTCGTGGGTGACGTCGTCGACGACCACTCTCACCCGCACACTCGCCTCGTCGGACACGTTCACCGGCTGCCCGTCCGAGCGCACGCCGCCGACATCGACCGACGCTCGAAAGCCGCCGGGCACTCGCTCCACGCTCGCCACCCAGTCCTCGCCACCCACGAGCGACGTAGGGCCGGAAACGCTCGGCGCAATCGTTCCCCTCAACTCTCGGATGCCTCCAGGACGTTCGAGCGGGATCCACACCCCGTTCTCCGCGATGTACACCCCCTCGCAACTGCCGGGGGCGTCGCCGGCGACCACCACACTGCCGTCGTGGGGAACCAAGCCACCGGCCACATATCTGGCAAGGCTCGGCGAGGGCCTCCCGAACAGCAGGCCATCCAGTCGATACCGCAGCGACGTGAAGCCGGGCTCGCGGAGTTGCTGCGACCACAGTGCCAACGCCGAGTTGCACCACAAACCCCACGCCGCCAACATCACCATGCCGACGCGGGAAACCGTCGACCATCGCGCCCACGACCATCGCGCCCACGACCACAACGCGGGAGTGGCCACGTGAGCGAATGCCAACGTGGCGGGCACGATCAGCGCCGGCAGCATGTCGACGAGGTAACGGTTGGCGATGAAACCGATGGTGAACGTCGGCACCGTCGCCACCAGCGCTCCACCCGACAGCAGGGCCCAACGCCATTCGCGTCGCCGAACGATCACGACCGCACCGACCACGGCGGCGATGAACAACAGCGTCGCGCTGGCCGTGAGCGACGACGACGGGGTGATCGATTCCATCGGGTACGAACCACGATCGACAGCGGGAGACCCGAACCGGACGAACGGCCACAGGCGCTCAACAGCGAGCGAGTCCGGGCGCAGGTAGTGCACCACCGTGGTCGGCAGGAATCGGAGGCCGAAGAAGCTGCCATGGTTGCCGGCGAACCACGCCGCACGCCGGGGGTCGATGATCGTGAGGATCTGCTTGTCCGCAGGGAAGCTGAACAGCGAACCGAAGCGCCCGTAGTTGACCGCGACATGGCCGAACAGACCCGCCGCGGCGACCGACAACACGATCCTCGACGGGCGGAGATGTTCGCGCCTGGACGTGCCCGACCGCGCGCGCCCGAAGCACACCACGACGACCACGCAGGCCAGACCGACGCCGATGCCGATGGGTACGCGGGTGAGCGTCGCCGCCGCGATGCTGAGCCCGCACCACCACGCATGACGCGAACACGACGGCTCGTCGATCAGGCGAACCACGCCGACGAACGCCCACGTCGCGAGCGCCGCGGCCCACAGCTCGGTCTCGTTGTACACGCTGATCCAACCCGCGAGCGACAGCGCCGGCGACACGGCCACGGCCAGCACCGCGGCGACCGTGCGCCAGGTGCTCGCGGTCCGCGAGCGCACCAGGTGGAATGCGCCCGTA
>JAYVMH010000102.1:0-8733 GCA_043759015.1 Actinomycetota bacterium | reverse complement strand
GGGCAAGGCGATCGCGATGGACGAGGGCTTGCGTTTCGCCATCCGTGAGGGTGGCCGTACCGTGGGCGCCGGCCGCGTCACCAAGATCACGAAGTGAGCTGACGACACACCATGGCACAGAGCATCCGCATTCGCTTGAAGGCGTTCGATCATGAGATCATCGACCAGTCGACGCGCAAGATCGTCGAGACGGTCACCCGCACGAACGCAACGGTGCGCGGGCCCATCCCGCTGCCCACCGACAAGCACCGCTTCACGGTCATCCGTGGGCCGCACATCGACAAGGACTCGCGCGAGCACTTCGAGATGCGCGTCCACAAGCGCCTGATCGACATCGTCGATCCGAACGCGAAGACGATCGACAGCCTGCAGCGCATCGAGCTGCCCGCCGGCGTCGACATCGAGATCAAGATCCAGTCCAGCTGAGGATCTGACCCGATCAGGGGGAATCAACGAATCGGCCCCGCCTCGGCTTGCCCGGGCGGGGCCGTTTCGCGTCCGGCTTCGCATCCGCTGTTCGAGGCAGAGGGCGTGATGGGCCGGATTGTCCGATAGACAACGAAGCATCGATGACGAGCTCGAACTCCCGCTGATCACCCCCGACCTCCCCCAACCCCCCGACGAGCCGGACGATGTGGCCCACGACGATCAGCCGCTCGCGCCGTTGACCGAACGTGCCGGTCGTCGCCCCGTCCTGCTGGTTCTCGTGGTCGGGCTCGTGGCGTGGACTGCCGGGCTGTTCGGCGCCGTGCTCGGCACGAAGCTCGCGTCGCACACCGATTCACCGGCGCGCACCGCGAGCACGCTCGGGCTCGTCGAGGCCCAACCGCGCGGCGAGCCGCTGCCGGCAATGGACGCGTATGCCGCAGCGAGCGCGATCGGGCCGAGCATCGTCGCCATCCAGACGGTGGAGCAGTCGAGCGGGCTCACGTTGCGCGGCTCGGGCACGGGGGTCGTGCTCACCAAGGACGGCGAGATCGTCACCAACGCTCACGTGGTCGGCAGCGCCAAGCACGTCCAGGTGCGGCTTCCCGGCGAGACCGAACCACGGGTCGGCACCGTGCTGGCGTCAGACGCCCGCCGAGACCTGGCCCTCGTGCGCGTCGACGCCGTCGCGCTGCAGCCAGCCACCTTCGCCGATCCGAAGGACATCCGTGTCGGCGACCACGTCGTCGCGGTCGGGTTCGCGCTCGCGCTCGACGGCGATCCGACGGTGACGGAAGGGATCGTGTCGGCGCTCGATCGCACGTCGGCGGATCAGCAGAAGGCGCTGAAGGGCCTCATCCAGACGGACGCGCCGATCTCGTCGGGCAACTCGGGCGGGCCGTTGGTCAACTCGCTCGGTCAGGTGGTGGGCATCGTCACCTTCGTCGCCACGGCCGATGCCGGCAGTCAGGCGAACAACCTCGGCTTCGCGATCTCCAACGCCGAAGTGCTGCGGGGCGTGGACGCGTTGCGCGCCGCTTCGAAGGGCACAGCGCACCCCGACGGCTATCTCGGCGTGAAGCTCGGGCGGCGCGACGACGGCGGGAGTGGAGCGCTCGTGGTGGAGGTGGTGCCCGGGTCGCCGGCGGCGAAGGCCGGTCTCGAGGTCGACGACGTGGTCATCGCCGTGGACGGCCAGCCCGTCAGCGGCGAGGCGGGTCTGGTCGCGATGATTCGTGACCATCAGCCGGGCGATGGGCTGCACATCGACCTTCGGCGCAAGGGCAAGGCGTTCAGCGTCACCGCCACACTCGTCACCCGCCCGGCCAACTGATCCTCGGGGTTGCACGATTCATCGGAATAGTCCTGGTTTTGGAATCATCCAATTCGGTACGGTTCCAAGCGGGTTATTCTCGGTCAATGGCGAAGGATGACGAGATCGCTTATCTGTCCCGGATGGATGCGGCGGGTCGACGTCACGCCTTCGACAAGCCGTGGTCCGACCCCGAGCGCGGCCGCTACGTGCAGGAGTTCGGTGCGATCCTGGATGTGTTGCCACCGGCACCGGCCCGCCTGCTCGACCTGGGTGCGGGCACCGGGTGGCTCAGCTGCCTGCTCGCGTGCGCCGGCTACACGGTGACGGCCACCGACATCTCCCCCGACATGGTGGAGCTCCAGCGGCGCAATGCCGATCGCTACGGCGTCCAGCTGGCCGAAGCGCTGGTCGCCGATTACGAAGACCTTCCGTTCGAGGCGGAGTTCGAGGCCGTGCTCTTCTATGACTGTCTCCATCATGCCGATGATGAGCTGAAGGCCCTGGCCAGTGCCCACCGCGCGCTGGTTGCCGGCGGGGTGTGCGTCACGCTCGAACCCGGCCGCGGGCACCGCGCCCATGCCCATTCGGTGCGCGCCGCGCACGTGTTCGGCACGAACGAACGCGACATGCCACCGAGCCTGATCATCCGCGGGGCCAAGAAGGTGGGCTTCACCCGGCATGCGCTGTACACCCGCCCGGCGCCCACTGTGCTCATCACCGTCGGGCGATGGCCGCGCCTCGGTGTCGTGGTCGCCCTCCTCAAGCAGTTCGCCACCCGGGCCACGCCGCTCGCGGCCAGCCGCGGTCATCTGGTCGTGCTCACCAAGTAGCCCCGCTCCCTGACCCGGCCTCTATAGGGTACGGCGATGCAGGCACTGGATGCTCACGTCGGCGGTTCACGGCCGTTCGGCTACAACTTCTGGCCGCTGGCCGAGGACCACCCGGGCGTGGACATCCCGCGCGAGTCGATCCGGCTCGTCAGCCCCGACGGTGCGCTCGTGCGCGGCGTGCTCTGGACCCCGCCCGCGGGCAGACCGTGGAAGACCGCCGTCATCCTCAGCCACCCGCGTGGCGACTTCAGCGTGCACTACGCCTGCCCGCTGCTTGCCGCGGCAGGGTACGCGGTGCTCGGCTTCGGCACCCGCTACATGAACAACGACACCGATTGCCTGCACGAGCACTGCATCGTCGACGTCAAGACGGTGCACGACGAGATGATCCGCCGCGGCGCGGCGGCGGTCGTGCTGCTCGGCAACTCGGGTGGCGGCAGCCTGATGGCGCTCGCCCAGGCCGAGCTCGGCATCGGCGACGGCTGGATCGGCATGGCGGCCCACCCTGGCGAGGGCGTGTTCATGAACCAGGTGATCGACCCCAGCGTCGCCGACGAGCACGACCCGTTCGGCACCGTGCCCGAGCTGGACATGTACCACCCCGACAACGGCTGGCGCCCGTGGCCGGAGCCGTGCTCGTACGACCCGGCATGGGTCGCCACCTACCGGGCAGCCCAGGTGGCCCGAGTCGCCCGGATCGACGCCATCGCCAAGGCGAGCATCGCCGATGCGACCGATGCGCTCGGTCGCCTGAAGGGTGTGGACAAGTCTGCGGACCCGGCCACCTACCGCGAGCTCCGGCGCCGCGCGGTGTTCACCCGATACCTCACCATCTATCGCACGCTGGCCGACCCTGCCTACCTCGACCTCAGCATCGACCCCGACGAACGGCCGATGGGCAGCCTGTTCGCGTTCCCCGACCCGTTCGACGCCAACTACGGCCGCGGCGGACTGGCCCGCATGATGACCGCCCGCGGTTGGCTCAGCACCTGGTCCGGGCTGTCGAGCCACGCCAAGCTGGCCGACACGATGCCGCGGGTGACGGTCCCCACCCTCTTGGTCCACCCCACCGCCGACACCGAGATCCGGGTCTGGCAGGCCGAGGAGATCGTCGCCAACGCCGGTGCAACCGACATCACCTACGTGGAGCTGAAGGGCGCCCCCCACTACCTGGAGGGTCATCGCCAGGAAGCCCTGATGATCGTCGCCGACTGGTTGGCGAACCGGTTTCCGTAACGATAGAGTCAGATCCTCGTGTGCGCCGGTAGGTGCACTGCAATCGATGTCCGTGCCGGCCCCTCGAAATCGGAGGGGTACCTCACGGCGACAACATTTTCCGGTGCTCCGCCGGCCGTATGGCCTGCGGAGCATTTGCGTGTCATCCGAAAACCCGGTTCGCCGGGTCCGACCGAAAAGGCTGCCGACATGGCACTCAAAGCGATCGTTGGCGAGAAAGTCGCCATGAGCCAGGTGTGGGTGAACGACAAGGTCGTGCCCGTCACCGTGCTGCGCGTCGAGCCCGCTCGCATCGTCCAGGTGAAGACCAACGAGCGAGATGGCTACACCGCACTGCAGGTCACCTACGGCCACCGCGACCCGAAGAAGCTCAACAAGCCCGAGGCCGGCCACTTCGCCGCGGCCGGGGTGGACGCCGGCCGCAAGCTGGTCGAACTGCGCCTGGACTCTGTGGACGGCTTCGAGGTCGGCCAGGAGATCAAGGTCGACCTGTTGTCCGAGGGCGAGCGTGTCGACGTCACCGCCGTCAGCCGCGGCAAGGGCTTCGCCGGCACGATGAAGCGTCACAACTTCTCCGGCCAGGGCGCCAGCCACGGTAACCACAAGCATCACCGTGCGCCCGGCTCCATCGGCCAGGCCAGCTTCCCCGGTCGCGTGTTCAAGGGCATCAAGATGTCGGGTCACATGGGCCACGAGCAGGTCACCACGCTGAACCTCGAAGTGGTCCAGGCCGACGTCGAGCGCAACCTGCTGCTCGTGAAGGGCTCCGTCCCGGGCCCCAACGGTGGCGTCGTCATCGTCCGCAACGCTGTGAAGGGGAAGTGATGACGAACGTCGCTCTCAAGACACGCGACGGCAAGGATGCCGGTTCGCTGCAGCTCGACGCCACGGTGTTCGGCGTCCAGCCCAACGTGCCGGTCATGCACCAGGTCGTCACCGCTCAGCTCGCCGCCCGTCGTGCGGGCACGCAGAGCACCAAGACCCGCGCCGAGGTCAGAGGTGGCGGCAAGAAGCCGTTCAAGCAGAAGGGCACGGGCAACGCCCGTCAGGGCTCCACCCGTGCGCCGCACTTCAGCGGTGGTGGCGTGGCCCTCGGCCCCAAGCCGCGCAAGTACGTGCAGAAGACCCCGAAGAAGATGGTGAAGCTCGCCCTGCGTTCGGCGCTCAGCGATCGCGCTGCCGAGGGCAAGGTCATCGTCATCGACGAGTGGGGCTTCGACGCCCCCAAGACCAAGGATGCCAAGGCCGCGCTCGCCGCGCTCGGTGTGCAGGGCAGGGCGTTGGTGGTGGTGAACGTCAACGACACCAACACCATCCGCAGCTTCCTCAACCTCCCCGAGGTGCAGCTCATCGAGGTCAACGAGCTCAACGCCTACGACGTGCTGTGCAGCGATTGTGTGATCTTCTCCAAGGCCACGCTGCCCGGCGAGTTCGTCGAGACCGCCCAGACGTCCGCAACGCCAAAGGCACCGGCCAAGAAGGCTGCAACGCCAAAGAAGGCCGCCGCCGCCGTTGTCAACAACGACGCTGCTACCGAGGAAGAGGGCGAGTGATGAAGGATCCCCGCGACATCATCCTGGCACCCGTGGTGTCGGAGAAGAGCTACGCCCTCATCGAGCAGGGTGTCTACACGTTCAGGGTGCACCCGAGCGCCAGCAAGCCCGAGATCTGCGACGCCGTCGAGGCGATCTGGGGCGTGCAGGTGCTGAAGGTGAACACCCTCAATCGCAAAGGCAAGGCCACACGCGCACGTCGCACCGGTCGCGCCGGTTCCAAGCCCGACACCAAGCGGGCCATCGTCACCCTGGCAGCGGGCAATGAGATCCCGCTGTTCGAGAGCTGAGGCGCTACACCATGGCCATTCGTTCCCGTAAGCCCACGAGCGCCGGTCGTCGGTTCCAGACGACGTCGGACTTCAGCGAGATCACCAAGGTCTCGCCGGAGCGCACGCTCACGTCGCCGCTCACCAAGAGCGGTGGGCGCAACGTCTACGGACGCAAGACCGCTCGCCACCGCGGTGGCGGTCACAAGCGTCAGTACCGTCAGATCGACTTCACCCGTACCAAGGATGGCGTGACCGCCAAGGTCGCCGCCATCGAGTACGACCCGAACCGCACCTGCCGCATCGCCCTCCTGCACTACGCGGACGGCGAGAAGGCGTACATCCTGGCCCCGAAGGGCCTCAACGTGGGCGACCACGTGCAGAGCGGTCACGGCGCCGACATCAAGCCGGGCAACGCCCTGCCGCTGCGCTACATCCCCGTCGGCACCACGGTGCACAACGTCGAGCTGCGCCCCGGCGGCGGCGGAAAGATGGGCCGCTCGGCCGGCATGGCCGTGCAGCTCGTCGCCAAGGAAGGCGAGTTCGCCACCGTGCGCCTGCCCAGCACCGAGATGCGCCGCATCCTCATCGACTGCCGCGCCACGGTCGGCGAGGTCGGCAACAGCGAGCACGAACTGATGAAGATCGGCAAGGCCGGCCGCAACCGCTGGAAGGGCGTCAAGCCCCAGACCCGTGGTGTCGCCATGAACCCGGTCGACCACCCGCTCGGTGGTGGCGAAGGCCGCACGTCCGGCGGTCGTCCCGCGGTGTCGCCATGGGGCAAGCCAGAGGGCGTTCGCACCCGCAACGTCAACAAGCCGTCGCAGAAGCTCATCGTGCGTCGTCGCCGCACGTCGAAGGGCCGGAGGTAATCGCCCATGTCACGCAGCCTGAAGAAGGGCCCGTTCGTCGACGACCACCTGTTGAAGAAGGTCGACGCACAGAACTCGGCCGGCGAGCGCAAGGTCATCAAGACCTGGAGCCGCCGCAGCACCATCATCCCCGACATGGTCGGCCACACCATCGCCGTCCACGACGGGCGCAAGCACGTGCCGGTGTACGTCACCGAGAGCATGGTCGGTCACAAGCTGGGCGAGTTCAGCCCCACTCGTACCTTCCGATACCACGCCGGCCAGGAAAAGAACGCGAGGAAGCGCTGATGACCGGTCCGAAGTTGAACGAGGGCTCGTTCGTCGCCGGCGAGCGCAGCGGCACCAAGGCCAGCGCCAAGTACGTGCACATGTCGGCCTCCAAGGTTCGCGTGGTGCTCGACCTCATCCGCGGCCTGCCCGTGCGTCGCGCCGACGAGGTGCTGCAGTTCACCGATCGTGAAGCGGCCAAGGTCGTGCGCAAGGTGCTCGCCAGTGCGGTCGCCAACGCCCAGCACAACGACGAGCAGGATCCCGAGGAGCTGTACGTGAAGGCGGCGTTCGCCGACGAAGGCCCCACCCTCAAGCGCTTCACGCCCCGTGCGCGTGGTCGCGCCGGCAAGATCAACAAGCGCACCGCGCACATCACCGTCCTGGTCGATCGTCTCGACGACGATCGCCTGGAAGTCGTGCAGGCCCGCGAGGCTCGCCGCACCGTGGCCGGCCGTCGCCGTGCCGCTGCCGGTGGCACCGCCGCCAGCCGCCGTGCCCGCGTCGAGCGCAGCCGCCAGCGAGTCACCTTGCTCAAGGACGGTGCGGCCGCCCCCGGCTCGGTGGACGACACGGTGGACGACACGGTGGACGACACGGCGGACGACACGGCGCTCGATGATGAAGTGCTCGATGACCAGTTGATCGAGAGCCAGATCGAAGGCGACGAGGCAGAGTCCGACTCGGGCGAGAGCGCAGCGGACGCCAAGGAGGACAACTAAATTGGGCCAGAAGATCAACCCGTACGGGTTCCGCCTCGGCGTGACCACGGAGTGGAAGAGCCGCTGGTTCAGCGAGCGCGACTACAAGAACTACCTCACCGAGGACTGGAAGATCCGCAAGGCCCTGATGGCCAAGCTGGAGTCCGCCGCGGTCAGCCGCATCGAGATCGAGCGCACCCGCGACAAGGTGCGGGTGGACATCCACACCGCTCGTCCGGGCATCGTCATCGGGCGGCGCGGCGCGCAGGCCGACGAGCTCCGCGCGTTGTTGACGCAGATCACGGGTAACCCGAAGGTGCAGCTGAACATCGTCGAGATCAAGAGCCCCGAGCTCGACGCGGCGCTCATCGCCCAGGGTGTGGCCGATCAGCTCGTCAACCGCATCGCGTTCCGCCGGGCGATGAAGCGTGCCGTGCAGAACGCCCAGAAGGCCGGCGCTCTCGGCATCCGCGTGCAGTGCTCGGGCCGCCTCGGCGGCGCCGAGATGAGCCGCACTGAGTGGTATCGCGAAGGTCGAGTGCCGCTGCACACGCTTCGCGCCGACATCGACTACGGCATGCGCGAGGCCCGCACCTCCAGCGGCCGCGTGGGTGTGAAGGTGTGGATCTACAAGGGCGACATCGTCCCGTACAAGGCCCAGACCGAGGACAAGATCACGCGTGAGGCCGCCATGGCCGTCGGCGAGACCGCCGGTGGCGCCCCCGTTCGCAAGGTCGTGTCCTCCGGTGCCAAGCGCAAGACCGACGAGCCCGAGCTCGAGGCAACCCCGCTCATCAAGGAAGCCGATCCCGAGCTCGAGAAGTTGCTCGACGAGGAAGAGGAGATCGCCCGCCGCACCCATGGCGCGGCGCACGAAGCCCCTCACTTTCGTGGGGAGGACTGATCCAACATGTTGATGCCCCGTAAAGTCGCACACCGCAAGCACCACCGTGGTCGTACCTTCGGTATGAGCAAGGGCGGCACCGAGCTCGCCTTCGGCGAGTACGGCATCCAGGCGCTCGAGCCCGGCTGGCTGTCCGCCCGCCAGATCGAAGCGGCCCGCATCGCCATGACCCGCGCCATCAAGCGTGGTGGCAAGGTGTGGATCAACGTCTTCCCGGACAAGCCCGTCACCAAGAAGCCGGCCGAGACCCGCATGGGTTCCGGCAAGGGCAACCCGGAGTTCTGGGTCGCGGTCGTCCGGCCGGGTCGCGTGCTGTTCGAGCTCTCGTTCCCCAACGAGGAGACGGCGAAGGCCGCCCTC
>JAYVMH010000101.1:0-3969 GCA_043759015.1 Actinomycetota bacterium | reverse complement strand
GACCTCGGCGATGTGCGCGGCAAGCGGGTGCTGGTCCGCACGGACTTCAACGTTCCGATGGAGAACGGCGAGATCACCGACGACTTCCGCATCCGCGCCGCGTTGCCCACCATCAGCTGGTTGCAGGAACGGGGCGCGGTCGTCGTCACCTGTTCGCATCTCGGGCGGCCCAAGGGCCAACCGAACCCGAGGTACTCCATGGACGCCGTGCGGGCCTGTCTCGCGCAACTCGCGCCCGGCGTCGAGTTGCTGGAGAACCTGCGCTTCGACCCCGGTGAGGAAGGCAACGACCCGGCCTTCGTCGCCCGGCTGGTCGAGGGCATCGACGCCTACGTCGACGACGCGTTCGGCGCGTGCCACCGCTCACACGCCAGCATCGTCGGCCCGCCCAAGACCGTGCCCAGCGCGATGGGGCTGCTGCTGCAGAAGGAAGTCGAGGTGCTGCTGGGGCTGCGAAACCATCCGAAGCACCCGTTCGTCGCGGTCCTGGGCGGTTCGAAGATCAGCGACAAGCTCGGTGTGGTGGAGGCGCTCCTCGCTGTCATCGACTCTCTCGTGGTCGGCGGCGCGATGTGCTTCACGTTCCTGGCCGCGCTGGGCAACCCGATCGGCGACTCGCTCTTCGAGCCGGACCAGGTGGAGACCTGCCGCCGCCTGCTCGAGCAGTCGAAGGCGAACGGCAAGACGATCCATCTGCCCGAGGACATCGTGGGCGTGGACGCGCAGGGCAACTTCGCGACGTTCGGGACGCGCCTTCCCGACGGCGCGAAGGGTTTCGACATCGGACCCGGCACCGCGGCAGCGTTCAGCGACGTGATCATGGAGGCGCGCACCGTGTTCTGGAACGGACCGATGGGCATGTTCGAGGACCCACGGTTCGAAGCCGGCACGCGTACGATCGCGCAGGCGATGGCGGACACCAAGGCCTTCACGGTCGTCGGGGGCGGCGACAGCGCCGCGGCGCTCGCACAGTTCCGGCTCGACGACGAGGTGTCACACGTCAGCACCGGCGGCGGCGCATCGTTGGAGCTGTTGGAGCTCGGCGACCTGCCCGGCCTCGAGGCCTTGAGAGGAGCACCGAATGCGTAGACCACTGATCTCGGGCAACTGGAAGATGAACCTCAACCACTTCGAGGCGATCCAGACCGTGCAGAAGCTGGCCTACCTGGTCGGCAAGGACGAACTGGAGCACGTCGACGTCAGCGTGCACCCACCGTTCACGGACATCCGCAGCGTCCAGACGCTGATCGACACCGACAAGCTGGGCTACGCCCTCGGTGCGCAGCACTGTCACTGGGACGACAAGGGGGCGTTCACCGGCGAGGTGGCGCCGGTGTTCCTCGCCAAGCTCAACGTCCGCTACGTCATCTGCGGTCACAGCGAACGCCGCGAGCTGTTCGGCGAGACCGACGAGATGGTCGCGAAGAAGGTCGGTGCCATTCTGGCGCACGGCATGACGCCGATCATGTGCGTCGGCGAGACGCTCGACGAGCGCGAGGCCGGCAACAGCGAAGCGAAGGTGCTCGGGCAGGTGCGCGCCGGATTGCACGGCCGCTCGGCGGAGCAGATCGGTTCGATGGTGATCGCGTACGAGCCGATCTGGGCGATCGGGACGGGCCGCACGGCTACCGCCGAGGATGCCCAGGAGATGTGCGCGGCGGTTCGAGGGTGCGTCGCCGACCTCGCGGGTGCCGACGCCGCGGCATCCGTGCGCGCGCAGTACGGCGGCAGCGTCAAGTCGGGCACCATCGCCGAGTTGATCGCGCAGCCCGATGTGGACGGCGCGCTCGTGGGCGGGGCCAGCCTGGATCCGGACGAATTTGCGCGGATCTGCAAGCTCGGCGCGTGAGGGTCGTTCTCGAGCAGGGTGGAACGTTTCGTCCAGTTGACACGAAATTCGGAACGTGAGTGCTACCGCTCGGTAATGAGAGGTGGTAGCTTTGCCCCGCTTGCATGGATCGGGGAGGACTGTGCAACGCAGGTGAAGCTCCCGAGGCAACACCAATTCCCTCCCTCCACTCACATCAGGAGGACCATTCACGTGAGGACTAGCAACGGCAGCAAAATCGCTGCTCTCGCGGTCGGACTCGCGCTCGTTGCGGCCGCATGCGGCAGCAGCAGCAAGGGCGGCGCGAGCAGCACCACCGCAGCTCCAGACACCACCGCAGCGTCGGTGACCACCACCCCCGACACGACGGGTGGCACATTGCCGGCCGGCGCGGCCATGAGCGTGACCTACGAGATCAACCCGAAGGCGGCGTGGAACGACAAGACGCCGATCACCTGGGCCGACTTCCAGTGCACCTGGCAGGCCTCGCTGAACACGCCCAAGTCGCTCAGCACCGTCGGCTACGACCAGATCACCTCGGTCGAGAAGGGTTCCAGCGACACCGAGGTCGTGGCCACGTTCAAGACGAAGTTCGCTGCGTACCGCACCCTGTTCGGTGGCGTGCTGGAAAAGGCCGCCATCAAGGACTGCAAGGACGTCACCGCCGACTTCGGTACCGACGGCATCAAGTTCTCCGGTAAGGAATGGCTCCTCAAGAGCTGGTCCGCCGAGCAGATCGTGTACGAGGCCAACCCGGCGTACACCGGCCCCCGCACCCCTGGCGTGAAGAAGATCGTCATCGTCCCGGCCGACACCACCAACCTCAAGGCCGGCAGTGTCGACTTCATCTTCCCGCAGGCGTCCGCCGGCATCGACAAGGAACTTGCCGATCCGAAGATCAAGTTCGACACCGCCCTCGGCGGCTCGTACGAGGCCCTGTACTTCCAGCAACTGAAGGGTCCCTTCGCCGACAAGGACTACCGCGAGGCGTTCTCGAAGTCGATCGACACCAAGGCGCTGTACGACCAGATCTACGCTCCGTTCGCGCAGGGTAGCCCGCTGCTCGACTGCGGCCCGATCGCACCCGGACCGTACTGCGACCACCTGTGGAAGGGTGGCACCTACGACCCGACCAGCGCAGCCGCCGTGCTGACCAAGGCCGGTTGGAAGAAGGGTGCCGACGGCTACTGGGCCAACGCCAAGGGCGTCGTCCCCGAAGTCCGCTGGATGATCAACACCGGTAACAAGCGCCGTGAGAGCGCCCAGGCGTTCTTGATCCCGAAGCTCAAGGAACAGGGTTTCAAGGTGAAGGCCGACAACTGCGAGGCCACGCCGTGCGTGTTCCAGACTCGTCTGCCCGCACTGGACTACGACCTGGCCATGTACATCAACACGGTCGCACCGGACCCGATCTACCTCACCTCGAGCTTCGTGTGTGACCAGATCCCCAGCGCGGCCAACGGCAACAAGGGTCAGAACAACGTGGGCTGGTGCAACCAGAAGGCGTCCGACGCCCTCCACGCCGCTGACCAGGAGGTCGACGTCGACAAGCGCACTGCGTTGATCAAGACGGCAATCCAGGGCGTGCACGACGACTTCGTCATGCTCCCGCTGCTGCAGTTCCCCAACATCGGCGCCTACCGCACCGACAAGGTGTCCGGCACGCAGGGCGAGCTGGCCAACTACTCTGCGTTCTACGACTGGTACAAGTGGAAGGACGTTGATGGAGACGGTCAGATCGTGATCGGCGCCGAGCAGTACCCGACCAACGACTGCTCGAACCCCATCACCGACTGCGCAAGCTCGTCGTGGTTCTTCTGGACCGTTTCGAACCCCGTGCTTCCCACGGCGTTCCAGACGACAAACGACCAGACGTTCGTGTTCAGCGACCTGCTCGCATCCGAGCCGGTCGTCAAGACCGCTGCGTAAGGAATTCCGAAGCTGAATGATGAAAGGCTGGGGTCGATCGCAAGATCGGCCCCAGCCTTCATGTCACTGAGTCTGTTGGGAGAGCTGTGCTTCGTTTTGTCGTGCGGCGACTGTTGTGGTTCATCCCCACGATCGTCTTCATCACATTCATCGTCTACATCGCGCTGCGAATCGGCTTCAGCCCGCTCAACACCTATCTGCGGGCCAACCCG
>JAYVMH010000100.1:0-3974 GCA_043759015.1 Actinomycetota bacterium | reverse complement strand
TCGCCCTATCCGGGCGTGGCTTCGGTGCTCATGCGAACCATGATCGTGGCATCCATGCGTGACCGTAACGAGCTGCTCAGCCAGCACAACGTGGACCTCCACCTCGGTCTCGAGATGAGGGGAGTGGGGCTGCTGGCCTTCGAACAGGTGCGGAGTGTGGCTGACGCGGGATACGAGGCAGCCATGCCGCGGATCGAAGCATGGTTGAACCAGCCCGACTCTCCTGCCGTCACCGGTTCTGTACCCACCTCAGCAACGCCCTGAAAGGCTCGGTACCATGCTGCTCCTCACCTGGCGAGACGCCCAACATCGGGTGGTCCGTTTCGTCGTCGTCACGATCCTGGCGGCGGTGGTGTTCGCGCTGCTGTTCCTCATGACCGGTCTGGTGGAGCAGTTCCACCGCGAGCCCGCCGACACGGCGAGGAGCTTCGGTGCCGAACAGTGGGCCATGGCCGCAGGCATCACCGGCCCGTTCACCGCGTCGGCCACCGTTCCGCTGGCGCTCATGGGCACGGTGGAGGCCAAGCAGAAGGCGCCCGTGGTGGTCGGCCGAGGAAGTATGCACACATCCGATAGCACCCACGAAGTGGTGGTCGTCGGACACCTCATCGGTGATCTCGGATCGCCGCGTGTGGTGAAGGGTCGTGAAGTCCGGAAGTCGGGCGAGGTGGTGGTCGACAGCAGTGGACACGCCAAGCTGGGGTCGAAGATCCGTCTCGGCGACGTGGCCTTCTCCGTGGTGGGCCTCACCAGGAACGCCACGATCCTGGCCGGTGTGCCGCTGGTCTATGTGACCCTCACCGATGCTCAGGATCTGGTGTTCGGAAGCCGTGCCGTGGTCACCGGCTTCCTGCTCAACGGGGCGGGGGCCAACACCTCTACTGCGCTCACCCTGCGCACCACCGACTACATCGCGGCCGACACACTCAAGCCGTTGGAGAACGCCATCTCGTCCATCGACCTCGTGCGCGGGTTGCTGTGGCTGGTGGCCACCATCATCATCGGGGCGGTGGTGTACCTGTCGGCACTTGACCGCCAACGCGACTTCGCGGTGCTCAAGGCCGTGGGTGCCAGCAACCGGAACCTGGCGACGGGATTGGGCATCCAGGCCGTGGGAGTGGCGCTCATCGCCGTCTTCATCTCCACGGGGCTGCAGGTGCTCATGCGACCGTCGTTCCCACTTCGCATCAGAGTGCCCGCTGCGGCGTTCTGGCAGGTTCCGCTGCTGGCGGCCGTGGTGGCCCTGCTGGCCGCCGGTGTGGGCATGCGCAAGGTCATCATGTCCGATCCCGCTGCGGCGTTCGCCGGTCCGGGGCGCTGACATGTCGAACTTGAAAGTCACCGATCTCGTGGTGGAGTACGTCCGGAACGGCTACGCCATCCGACCGCTCGACGGTCTCAGCATGAGCGCAGAAGCCGGCGAACTGGTGGTGCTCCTCGGACCATCGGGTACCGGCAAGACCACCCTGCTCTCGTGCCTCGGCGGCATCCTCACCCCGAAGTCCGGCACCATCACGTTGGGCGACACCGACGTCACCGCTTTGCCACCCAAGGGCCTCACCGCATACCGACGTGATCAGGTGGGCTTCGTGTTCCAGGGCTTCAACCTCATTGCGTCATTGAGCGCCCGCGAGAACGTCGCCATGCCCCTGCTCATGAGCGGCGACGGGACGAAGGCATCGCTGCGCAGAGCCGACGAACTGCTCGAGCGCGTAGGCCTGGCCGAGCGGTCTCACCATCGCCCCTCACAGCTCTCCGGTGGGCAGCAGCAGCGAGTCGCGGTGGCCCGTGGCCTGGTGCGCGATCCGCTGCTCCTTCTCGCCGATGAGCCCACTGCGAACCTGGACTACGTGCAGGCCGAGTCGGTTATCTCCCTGCTGCGCGAGCTCCGCGACGACGGACGCGTCATCGTGGTGTCCAGCCACGACTCCCGACTTGTTCCCATCGCCGACACCCTGCACGAGATGGCGCCGACCCCCGAGCCCTATGAGGGCCCGGTGGTGGAGGTCAAGCTGCCCGCCGGCACATCCGTCTTCGAGCAGGGTGACCGGGCGGACTACGTGTACCGGGTCACCCAGGGGACGGTGGACGTGGTGCAGGTGCTGGCTGATGGCACCGAGCAGCACCTCAGGCAGTTGGGGAACGGTCAGTACTTCGGCGAGCTCGGCCTGCTGCTGGGCTTCCCACGCAGTGCATCGGTGCGGGCCCATTCCGACGTGACCCTCCTGCGTTACAGCATCCGCGCGTTCCGTCGTGAGGTCCTGAGCGAGGACTGATGCGGCGAAGACTTGACGCGGCGGACTCCGGGCGGTCACGAACAGCGATCCGTCGGACGCGGCGGCTACGTCACCAGGCTGTGGCCCTGCGCCACCGCTGATCCGCTCCACGGGCCCGTGCGAGCTGCTGCCGGTCCAGTGGACGCGGACCAGATCACCGGGTACCGGTGCATCGGTCGCCTGGAACGTCTCCGAAGCCCACGATTCGATGGTCGACTCCGGGCGAACCTCGTCCTTACCGCAAGCTCGATATCTCCTGGCGCGCTCAGCTCCACTCAGCACTGACTCGTGAGTAAGGGACCCTAAGCGCAGGCACGCTACCGGTCCCTCCGATCGAGTTCGGTCATACTCACCGTGACGGGCTGACCGAACTCGCCGCTGAGCGCATCGGTCTCGGTGATCGTCAACGGTCGGCCTTTCGAATCGACGACTTCCCGAGCCAGCACCAAGTATCCGGTCTGCCGTCGTCGCACTGCGCCAGCCCGAAGTGGACTAACACGCAGGTGCGCTCTTCCGCTTCGGTATTTCTCCGCCTACGCCCGCTCCACTCGCCATCAAGACCCGAAATCAGGACTTCCGTCGAGATCCCGTCGTGACCTGCGCTGTAGATTCCGCGGAGTACGGCGTCATCACCCGCTCGCCGGCCGTCACCGTCGTGCGACGCACGCCCGCGAACGCACGCGGTGGGTCGGCGCGCCGGTCACGGAGAAGCTCCGCGAACGACCGATCGCCGTGAGGGCGCACGATCTCGATCGTACCGACCGGTCCGGCCAGCGCCCCATCGAACGGCAGGTCGGGCAGGTGGAACGACCCCAGGGCATCGGCCACGATGTCGTCGATCACCGTGGCGAGGTGGGGCGCGTGCCGGGCAGCGACACTGCCGTCGGCGAACTCGCCCCGGTGCAGAGCGATCCACAGCGTGCCCCGATCCGTGAACTCCACGTATCGCAGGTTCGCCGCCCCACTGCTCATCGGGTTGCTGTTGCTCACGAGGCACCTGAGCACGCCGGTCGGCCGTGCGCATGGCGAACACGGCATCGCCCGTCAGCGGGCTCGTGCAGATCTCAAAACGTGCGCTGTGTCGTGCCGCGTTGGCGGAGCGCATCGGCAGCCGGCAGCACCCGGATGCGTCCACGACATCGTGCATGAACGCCTTCGCCACCGGGGGCGCTTCGACCAGCCAGGCGAACGAATGGTCGTCCACTGTTCGACCCATTCGTCGTAACGGCGGACGGCGGCGGACGGCGCATCGAGGTACGCACGACGCCCCGGCGCAGATGCCGTGGTCGCCGAACAGCCCGACGTGTCGGTTCGGATCCTCGAAGAACGTGTCGTCGGCGAGGAGCGCTTCAAGGGTCGTGGAGTCCTGGATCGGCCGCCAGTAGCGCTCCTCCAACCGTCGCAGGATCCACGCCGACACGAGGTCCTCTGGACGCAACAGATCAGGTGGGCGCACCGAGTCCGCCAAGAACGTGCTGCCAGGATCGTTCGCCTTCATCAGGACCTTCCACGCAGCGCTCGTCTGGACGGCCCGTACGTCCGTACGCCCGTCCGTCCGTACCGCCGCATCCCGTCGGCGCCGGGACGCGTCAGGGGTGATCGGCGAGGCCGTAGGTGGCGCCCTCGCGGGCAACCTCCACCCGCAGGTCGAGGTGCGCCGTCCGCTCGGCGATGGCGTCGAGCATGTCGTCGGTCCGG
>JAYVMH010000099.1:0-3977 GCA_043759015.1 Actinomycetota bacterium | reverse complement strand
TGTTCTGACGGCTCGCCATCATCGCTCGGCGGCCGGCAGCCGGCGCGTTCGGGTCGGCTTCGCCGCCGGCGACGAGGTTGGCCGCGTTGGCGAGCACGACCTTCTGGTTGCGCCAGATGACGCCCCACACGTTGAGCATCATGATCGTGCCGAGGAGTATGCCGGTCTCGATGGCGATGCCGCCGCCGGACTTGGCGAGGTCGTTGTCGAAGTAGCCCTTCGTGGCGCCGATGATGAACAGACCGGTGACGAACGTGCTGATCGCCGACCAGCGGAAGTACCACAGCGCCTTGCGGGCCACCTTGTCAATGGCGATGTTGCGGGCCCGGCCCTCATCGCCGAAGGCAGCGAACGCCGGCACCTGGACGAAGTTGAAGTAGTACAAGAGGCCGATCCACATGATGCCGGCGAGGATGTGCAACCACCGGAATCCCAAACCTCCGAGACCGGCGCGACTGAAAAATCCTGTGTATTCCGCGAGCACTTTCCGTACCCCCTCCTTGTGAAAAACCGTTGTCGCGAAACGTAGCACTCCGCATCACGCGGATCGGGAATGTGTGCGTCCTGACCAGCAGTTAGCCTCACCCCTCGTCATGGCGCACGAATTCATCTACACCTGCTACAAGCTGGCCCGCTTCTACCCACCCGATCGGACGGTGCTGGAGAACATCTCGCTGTCCTTCTACCCCGGCGCCAAGATCGGCGTCCTCGGCAGCAACGGTGCCGGCAAGAGCAGCCTGCTGAAGATCATGGCGGGTCTCGACGACGGCTACTCCGGCGAGGCTCGGCTCACGCCGGGGTTCACCGTCGGCTACCTCGCCCAGGAGCCCCAGCTCGACCCGAACAAGGATGTGAAGGGCAACGTGATGGACGGCGTGGCAGCCGTCCAGGGCCTCATCGATCGCTACGACGAGGTGATGGGCATGTGGGCCGACCCCGATGCCGACTACGAGAAGGTCGGGGCGTTGCAGGCCGACCTCGAGGACAAGATCGCCGCCGCCGACGCATGGAGCCTCGAGCGCAACGTGGAGATCGCGATGGACGCCTTGCGCTGCCCACCCGACGATGCCGATGTCGCGACGCTCTCCGGCGGCGAGCGACGCCGGGTCGCGCTGTGCCGGCTGCTGCTCAGCCACCCCGATCTGCTGCTGCTCGACGAGCCCACCAACCACCTCGATGCGGAGAGCGTCGACTGGCTCGAGCGATTCCTCCAGGACTACTCCGGCACCGTCGTCGCGATCACCCACGACCGCTACTTCCTGGACAACGTGGCGAAGTGGATCCTCGAGCTCGATCGCGGCCGCGGCATCCCCTTCGAGGGCAACTACTCGAGCTGGCTCGAGCAGAAGCAGGAGCGCATGGCCCGCGAGGAGAAGAGCAACGAGGCTCGCCAACGCACGTTGCAGCGCGAGCTCGAATGGGTGCGCATGTCGCCCAAGGCCCGCCAGGCCAAAGGCCAGGCCCGGCTCACAGCGTACGACAAGTTGCAGCAAGAGGCCGAGGCCGCCGAGCGCGGACCGGACAAGTTGGAGATCACGATCCCCGTCGGCAAGCGGCTCGGCGACACGGTGATCAAGGTCGAGAACCTTCGCAAGGGGTACGGCGATCGACTCCTCATCGAAGACCTGTCGTTCACCCTGCCCCGCGCCGGCATCGTCGGCATCATCGGCCCCAACGGCGCGGGCAAGACGACGCTGTTCAAGATGCTCACCGCACAGGAGGGTCCGGACGCGGGTTCGGTGACCATCGGCGACACCGTGGACCTCGCCTACGTCGATCAGAGCCGCGATGTGCTGAATCCCGACGCCACGGTGTTCGAGGAGATCACCGGCGGCGTGGAGTTCATGAAGGTCGGCAACCGCGAGATCCACGGTCGCGCCTACTGCGCAAGCTTCAACTTCAAGGGCAGCGACCAGCAGAAGCGCGTCGGCGACCTGTCGGGCGGCGAGCGCAATCGGGTGCACCTGGCCAAGATCCTCAAGTCCGGCGGCAACGTGCTGCTGCTCGACGAACCCACCAACGACCTCGACGTCGACACGTTGCGGGCGCTGGAATCGTCGCTCGACAACTTCCCCGGCTGCGCGGTGGTCATCAGCCACGACCGTTGGTTCCTCGATCGCATCGCCACCCACGTGCTCGCGTTCGAGGGCGACAGCCAGGTGCGGTGGTTCGAGGGCAACTTCAGCGAGTACGAGGTGTGGCGGCACAAGGAGCTCGGCTCCAGTGCCGACCAACCCCACCGCATCAAGTACAAGCCGTTGGCCCGCTGACCGATGGCGAGACGCTGGATCCCCCGCGCATGTGCAGGCGTCTTCGTCGCGGGCGTCGCCGGGTTGATCATCAGCTCGGTCGCCGGCAACAACGCCGGCTACGTGCTGTCGATCGGCCTCGTCATGGTGTTCGCCGCGATCGCACTGCTGACCTACGCAGCGGTCACCGCAAAGGAACGGATCGAGCCGTTCGACGAGGCCCGCGCCGAGCAGTTGGAGGCACAGGTGGCCGCGCTGGTCCAATCGGGCGCCCCCGAAGCCCAGGTGCGAGCACTCGTGCGCGACGCGTTGCGCATCGGTCGCCGGTGAGCAACGACCCGGTGAGCAACGACCCGGTGAGCAACGACCCGGTGAGCAACGAAACCGACACGGCGCTGGCGACCCGTCTGGCAGTCGAGGCCGGGAGACTGCTCGTCGACCTGCAGATCGAGATGCACGATCGACGGGCTCCTGCCTGGCAGGTGATGGACACAGGCGACCTCGCCAGCCACCGGTTCCTCCTCGGCGAACTGCGCACCGCCCGACCCGACGACGCAGTGCTGTCGGAGGAAGGCGTGGAGGACCCACGCCGGTTCACCACCGATCGGGTGTGGATCGTCGATCCGCTCGACGGCACCAACGAGTTTGGCGAGTTCGGACGCCACGACTGGGCCGTGCACGTCGCCCTGTGGGATCACGGCGCGTTCGCTGCCGGTGCCGTCAGCCTGCCCGCGTTGGACCTCGTGTTCTCCACCGACCCCCCACCGACCCTGCCGCCTCAGCAGCGCGACATCCCCCGACTCATCACCAGCCGAAATCGCAACCCCGCGGCGGCAGTAATCGTGGCCAACGCGCTCGGATGCGACGCCGTTCGGCTCGGTTCCGCCGGGGCCAAGGCGATGGCTGTTGTGGTCGGCGAGGCCGACATCTACGTGCACGACGGTGGGATGTACCAGTGGGACAGCGCGGCCCCCGCGGCGGTGGCCGCGGCGGCCGGGCTGCACGTCAGTCGCATCGACGGCTCACCGCTCGTCTACAACCAGCGCGATCCGTGGTTCCCGGACTTCATCGTCTGCCGCGCCGAGTACGCCGGTCCGGTGCTCGAGGCGCTGTGGGGCGATCCGAGAGGACGCGTCTGACCATGGAGCTCCACGCAGTCCGGGTCGCTGTGGAAGGCCACGTGGCGACGGTGTGGCTGCATCGTCCGCACCGCCACAACGCGTGGACCGGCCGCATGCATCGCGAGTACCGCTGCGTGCTCGCGGAGCTTGATGCCGACCCGAGCGTGCGCGTCGTGGTGGTCACGGGCACGCCGCCCGCGTTCTGCGTGGGCGGCGACAGCGAAGCACTCGCGGGCCACGCCGACCGAGGCGCGTACGACTCGGGACTCGGTGACGAACTCGCTACACCGGGGTACGGGGTGCGCCCGGAGTTCGATGCCGACTTCGCGTTCCAGTTCGCGATGCGGTTCCCGATCATCGCTGCGGTCAACGGCGCTGCAGCGGGGGTCGGCCTCGCTCTGGCGCTCTTCTGCGATCTCCGCTTCGGCGCCGTGGACGCCAAGCTCACCACGGCCGCACCGAAGCTCGGCCTGCCCGCCGAGTCCGGCATGAGCTGGCAGCTCCCCCGTCTGGTGGGCGCGACCCGAGCAGCGGATCTGCTGCTGTCCGGTCGTGTGTTCACGCCAGCGACCACCGCCGAGTGGGGGCTGTGGAACGGCGTCGAGGT
>JAYVMH010000098.1:0-3979 GCA_043759015.1 Actinomycetota bacterium | reverse complement strand
CGTGGGCCGATTCGGCCCGCGAACTGGAGGCGCTCGGCTACTCGACCTTGTTCGTGCCCGACCACTTCCACCAAGGCCTCGGACCGATCGCTGCGATGGCGGCGGCCGCCGCGGCGACGACGACGTTGCTGGTCGCGCCGATGGTGCTCGCAGCCGACTTCCGAAATCCGGCAGTCGAAGCCCGTGAGCTGGCCACCATCGACCTGCTCTCGGGTGGTCGATTGGAGGTCGGGCTCGGCGCGGGTTACAACCCGCTCGACTACACCAGATCGGGCATCTCGATGGACGCCGCGGGCGTGCGCGTCGACCGGCTGATCGAGCACACACGCGTGCTGCGAGGGCTGTTCGCAGGGGGATCGTTCGACTTCACCGGCGAGCACTACCGCATCGAGGCCATGGAGCTGGTGCCCCGACCGAGCAGGCCGGGTGGGCCGCCGATGCTCCTTGCCGGTGGTGGGCCGCGGCTGCTTTCCTTTGCCGCGCGCGAGGCAGACATCGTGGGTGTCAACCCATCGACGTTTGCCGGTCGCGGCGATCCGCGCACGGCGAAGGACGCGCTTCCATCCGCGTTCGACGACAAGCTGGCGCTGCTGCGACGCGAGGCCGGCGATCGTTTCGATTCGCTGGAACTGAACGGATGGCTGTCCACCGTGGTGTTCACGTCGACGGCATCGGACGCGGCCGCCCGGCTCACGGATCGGTTCGGAACCTCGCTCGACGAGGTGCTGGACATCCCCCTGATGCTGTTGGGTACCGCCGAGGAGATGGTCGAACGCCTCGTCGCCCGCCGCGATCGCTGGCAGTTGTCGTACTTCGTCGTCCAGGCTGGAGTCGCTCGCGAGTTCGCCGAGGTGGTCGCGCACCTCGTCGGCCGCTGAACGCGCGAACCTTGGCATCATGGACGAGGACGACGGTGCTGGCTGGGACGAACGGATCGGACCGCTAGCGGTGCTCGTGGGCACGTGGCGGGGGAGTGGGGAGGGGATCTACCCGACCATCGAGACGTTCGGATACACCGAGGAGATCACGTTCACCGACCCGCTCGTGAAGCCGTTCGTTGCCTACGCCCAGCGGACCAAGCACGCGTCGGAGGGTCGGCCGTTGCATGCCGAGTCCGGGTACCTGCGTTGGGCCGGCGGCGCCCCGGAGTGGGTGATCGCCTCACCGACCGGGCTCACCGAGGTGCACCTAGGCCGCGTCGACGTCGTCGAAGGTGGCCTGGACCTGTCGTTCCGCACGATCGCGCTCGCCCCCACACCGTCGGCGAAGCGTGTCGACTCGGTCGAGCGCATCCTGCACGTGCGCGGCGACGAGTTGACCTACGAACTGTTGATGGCCGCCGTCGGTGAACCCCATCAGCTGCACCTCACCGCCACCCTGCAACGCGTCGGTACGTGACGTTCTGGCGCACGGGGCGTAGAAGTCGGCAACGTTGCGTACTCGCACCTGGGTGGGTCAGGTGACGGGGACTTCTGCGTTCATGCGCAGACCCGGGAACTGACCGAGGCGCTCGAGTGCGGCCACGGTGCTGCGCATCGCGTCGGCGGGCACCGGATGGCTGATCAGGAACCCCTGCGCCTTCGAACATCCGAGATCGGACAGCACCTGCAGTTGGTGCACGCTCTCCACGCCCTCGGCCACCATGTCCAGGCCGAGCGAGCGGCCCATGGCGACGATGGTGCGCACGAGGCTGCGGTCGTTCGGGTTGTCGGCCACACCGTGCACGAACGCGCGGTCGATCTTGATGCGCTGCAGCGGGAACTTCTGCAGCAGCGAGAGCGACGAGTAGCCGGTGCCGAAGTCGTCGAGCGCGAAGCGCACCCCGAGCGAACGCAGGCGCCGCAGCGTGGCGAGCGCGATCTCCGGCTCGGTGATCATCACGCTCTCGGTGACCTCCAGCCACAGCAGCTGCGGCGGCACGCCCGACCGGGTGAGTGCTTCGCTGACGATGGCGGCGAAGTTCGTGTCGCGCAGCTGGACCGTCGACACGTTGACCGACATCGTCGCTGACGGCGAGCACACGCCGTCGTCGATCCAGTTGCGCAACTGGGTGAGCGCTTCGAGGAGCGCCCACGACCCGATGGGCACGATCGTGCCGGTCTCCTCGGCGATGGGGATGAACTCCGCCGGCGACACGATCGTGCCGTCGGCCTGCTGCCAGCGCATGAGCGCCTCGAACCCCACCACGTCGCCGGACTGCAGGTCGAGGATCGGCTGGTGGTACATGCGCAACTCGCGGCGGTCGAGCGCCCGGTAGAGCGCGGTCTCGACGGCGAGGCGGTGGGCGACGCGCTCGTGCATCGACTCGTCGTACACGGCCATGCAGTTGCGGCCGGCGTCCTTGGCGCGGTACATCGCGGTGTCCGCGTGGCGGACGAGATCTTCGGGCGAGGTGCTCGAGGTCGGGCTGATCGCGGCCACGCCGATGCTGGCGGTCACGAAGACGTCGCCCTGGGTGAGTGCGAGCGGTTCGCGGAACACACCGAGCAGCCGCTCGCCGAGCGCCATCGCCGCGCCCTGCGAGCGGGCGGCGGGATCGAGCACGACGTACTCGTCGCCGGAAAGGCGGGCGACGGTGGCGCCGTCGGGCACCGCGCTGATCAACCGCTGCGCCACCATCACCAGCACCTCGTCGCCGGCCGCGTGGCCGAGCGAGTCGTTGATGTTCTTGAAGCGGTCGAGGTCCACGAAGTACAACGTGGGGTACTGGTCCTGCAGCCACGAGTGGCGCAGCAGGTCGGTGATCTCCTGGAGCAGCACGCTGCGGTTGGGGAGCCCGGTGAGCGGATCCGTCTGTGCGCCGCGGAGCAGTTCGGCCTGCGCCACGTTGTTGGCACGCACCGCCTGGGCGACACGGGTGGTGACGACCGCGGCGAGGGCCATCGCCGACAACGACCGCACGATCTTGTCGGTGGTGTCGTTGGCCGAGGTGCCGGCAAGCACGATGACCGGGAAGACCAACGACGACGTGGTGACGATGAGGCGACCCATCGCGCGGCGCTTGGCCGCGATCTGCGGCTGGCTGATCGTCGTGACGCTGGGGTGCAAGAACGCGGCGCCGGCACAGAAGTAGGCGGCGATGTACATCGGCATCGCCACCCGTTCGGTGCTCTGGCTGATGTGACCGGCGTCCATCAATGCGTACATCAGGTCGCCGACGAGGTTGAAGCTCAGCGCGATCGCGAGCAGCCACATCGAGGTCGGGCGCTGGCGGTGGTTCAACAGCACGACGACCACGAGGAACAGCACCACCGACGACGTCGGCTGGTACATGCCGTAGAGGACCGTCTTCCACGCGCTGGCACCCGGGTTGCTGACGATCGGCTGCACGAGCGCAGCCCAACTGATCACCCACGTCCCGAGGGCGACGATCAGACCGTCGAACACGAGCCCCCGCGACGGTTCGGCACCGCGGCGGTGTAGGAGCGTGGCCAGCCCGGCGATGATGCACGTCGTGCCGGCGAGGCCGAGCACGGTCGCACCGGCGTTGGTGTACGTGGGCGAGTTGCCCGAGAGCAGCTGGGCGCCGGCGTACAGCAGGCCGACGAGCACGAGGTAGGTGGCGATCGACTTGGGGACTGCGTTGCGCCGGCACGCGTAGACGAGCACCGGCCCGACCTGGATGCACGCGACGAGGTACAGCCATTCACGGAGGTGGATGTCGGACGCGCTGATCGCAACCACGGTCGCCGCGCCGCCGACCGCGAGGTACCACCAAGTGAGGAGTGTCGATGCCCGCTTCATTCGCCTCCCTCCCACGGCCGGATCGAGTATCCACCCGCGGGAACCAACGACTTCTTATGATAACCCACCACCAGCACTTTCGCGCAAGGGGCGTTTCTCTGCGCGCGCCATGTCGTCAAACGCGAAAAGGGGGTGCTGCGAGATGTACGTCACCCGACGCTCGCACCTCACCGACGCCGTATTCCTCGACCGGCTGTGGGAGCTCTACGAGTTCGCCTACCAGGGCATCGCCGAA
>JAYVMH010000097.1:0-3983 GCA_043759015.1 Actinomycetota bacterium | reverse complement strand
GCTCGACCATCTCCTCCTGGGCGCGCTTGTTGAACGCGACGAGGCACACCGCGGACGGAGGCAGGTTCCATTGGTGGATCAGGTGCCGCGCCCGTTCGGTGAGCACGCGGGTCTTGCCCGAACCCGCTGGGGCGATGATGCGCGCGGCCCCGGTTGGATGGGTGACCGCTGCCAGTTGGTCGGGGGCAAGCTCGGCGGCCGAGTCGTTGCCCGCCGCCGGGTCGTTGCCCGCCGGGTCGTTGCCCGCCCGGGTGCGCAACGAGCCGTGCTCGAGCGCGACTCGGTGGATGACCGGCAACCCATCGATCGGCGCCGAGAAGCGCACCGGCCCACCGTCGAGCCACGCACGGGTACCGTCGCGCAACACCACATCGCCAATGCCGTCGGGCGCCGGCGAAGCACCCAGGCCGAGCGCGTGCTGCAGCAGCGGCCACGTGGCCGCCTCACGATGGTCGACGCTGTTGGCCACGAGGAGGTGCCGCAGTGCGTCGGCGACGAACTCGAAACGCGGCCCCAGCTCGTGTGGCGGGCGAGTGGATCGCTGGTCAGCAAGTCGTTCCGGCGCCGAGTCGGTGTCGACCTCGAGCACCGCGCCGTTTCGCTCGTGTGCGTTGTGCCGCAGTGCGGCGACACATTCGGCTGTGACTGTCACCACGACGCGTGGGGCCTCGGCCCACTCCGCCGGCGTCGACTGGCCCACCGTGACCAGGGCATTGCGGCCGAGCGCACTTGGCCCCCGCTGCGCCGCAGCGACCTTGCTCGGTTCGCCTTGCCGCGTGAACGCGCCATCCGGCTCGGGCTGCTGCCGTTGCCAGCAGTTGCGGACCTCATCCGCCGACGCGTGCGACCCGCCGCAGTACACGCACGAGATCGAGGGGGTCCTCCCGGTGGCCATCGGGCCACCTTATCGAACAGATGTTCCCGTCGAAACGGTGGTCGTGCGGATCCGGCGCAGGGGAGGCAGCGTGGGCGGCGGTTGCTTACGCGGGGGCAGCGTCGTGAGCAGTTCGGTGGTGGCGGCGGCGATCACGGTGATGGCCATCTCGAACGGACCTTCGTTGGCGGCCGACGGCTTCTGCACGCCGCTGATCTTTCGAACGTACTGCCGCGCGGCGGCCTCGATCTCCTCGGCGGTGGCTCCCGGTTCGAGCCCGCGAAGCGTGGTGATGTTGCGGCACATGTTCGTCACGTTACGCAACATCTGGGTCTGGGGCGTTCTAATTCGCCTTCTGGGTCGGATCCTTCCCGGAAGCCGGGGGCGGGCTCGCCGCAGATCCGCGCACCGCCCGTCCGATGGCGCCCCAGCAGCCACGGCTGCCCGGCTCTGGTCGCAACTGGTGCTGGGCGTCTCGGTGTCCGGGACGAATCGGACCCGGAGGTCGATTTGGAACAATCCAGCCCCGGATGCCGGACTACGACGCCTTCAGGTCGGCGAGCACTCGCGACCACCGGGCCGGGTCGCTCTTGTACGGGCTGTAGAAGCTGATCCGTTCGATCACGTCGCCGTATCGACGATGCAGTTCGGGCGCGATCTGCTCGGGCGAGCCGACCACGGCGAACGTGTTGAGGATCTCGTCGGTGATCAGCCCACCCATCTCCACCCAGCCGCCCTGCTTCGACAGCCGGTTGAGCTCGTTCTGCAGTTCACCCCAACCGTGCGCCTCGAGCACGCCGCGGTATGCGGGCGTACTGCCGTAGAACGCGATCTGCTGGCGAGTGCCGTCCGCTGCCGCCTTCATCTCGGCCTCGTTCGTACCCGTGACGACGAACGACGGACCGACGATCTCGAAGCCGTCCATCGTCTTGCCGGCCTTTGCCCGTCCGCGCTCGAGCGCCGGGATCGTGACCTCGCGCAGGTACTTCTCGGTGGTGAACCCATGGCACAGGAAGCCGTCGCACACCTCGCCCGCGACCTCCGTCATCAGTTCGCCCACGCCCGCGAGGAAGACCTTCGGCGGGCCGAACCCGGCGAGGTCGGCGCGATCCGGGGTGAAGAACGGCGTCATCAACGTGTGGGTGTAGAAGTCGCCGCGGAAGGCGAGCGGTGTGCCGTTCTCCCAGGTGTCCCAGATGGCGCGGATCGCCATGATCATCTCCCGCATGCGAGCGGCGGGGTGGCTCCACTCCATGCTGAACCGCTTGGTGATGTGCGGTTTGATCTGGCTGCCGAGGCCGAGCATGAACCGGCCTTTCGAGTAGGCCTGCAGGTCCCAGCCGATGTTGGCGAGGGTCATCGGGTTGCGTGCGAACGCGACCGCGATCGACGTGCCGAGCTCCAGCGACTCGGTGTGCTCCGCGCCGAGCAGAAGCGGGAGGAACGGGTCGTGGCTCGTCTCTGCGGTCCACGCGCCGCTGTAGCCGGCGGCCTCCAGCTCCTTGGCCTGCGCGCCGGCCAGGTGCAGGTTGCTGCTGATCCCTCCGTCGACCTTCATGTCGTTCCCCCTTGTGCCGTAGGCCCCCGAACGTAGTCGCTGGACGATGTGGCGATCCCTCCCCGGCATGCCGTGCCACGATGTCCGGATGAGCACATGGTCACGTCGTCAGTTCATCGGTGGCACCGCAGGTCTGTTCGCGGGTGGACTCGCCGGCTGCTCCAGTGGTTCGTCGTCGAACCCGACCACCACTGCGACCACCACCCTCCCGATCACGACAACGATCACCAACACGACAACGATCACCAACACGACGACGGCAACGACCGTGATCGCGGGAGGTTCGTTGAAGGACGTCGAGCACGTCGTCATCCTGTTCCAGGAGAATCGCTCGTTCGACCACTTCTTCGGCACCAGACGCGGCGTCGAAGGTTTCGGCTCCGCACTGCCGACGGGTGTCGTGCCCTTCCGACTGGACTCGGCCGTCAGCTCGGCGTGCCTGCCCGACCCCGACCACGGCTGGGGCGGCCAGCACCGCGCGTGGAACAACGGCAAGAACGACGGCTTCGTGCCCGGCTCGGCCGCGATGGGGTACTACGCCCGCCCCGACATCCCGTACTACTCGGCGCTGGCCGACGAGTTCACGCTGTGCGACCACTACTTCAGCTCCGTGCTCGGGCCGACCACCCCGAATCGGCTCTACACGATGAGCGCCACCATCGACGCCGCCGCGACAGGAGGTGGGCCGGTGATCCAGAACCTCACCGGGCCGTTCACGTGGACCACGTACCCCGAGCGCCTGCAGCAGGCGGGGATCTCGTGGCGGGTGTACCACGAGGCCGACGACTTCGACGACAACGCGCTCAAGTTCTTCAAGCAGTTCCAAGGGCTCGCGCCGACCGATGCGCTGTTCGACTCGGCGATGTTGAACCGCCCGGCGGGTGCGTTCGCCGCCGACGTCGCCGCCGGCAACCTGCCCCAGGTGAGCTGGATCGTCGCCCCGACCGTGCAGTCCGAGCATCCGCCGTTCCCGGTCGCGGTCGGCGAGGACTACACCGCCCAGATCGTGTCGGCGTTGATGGGCAACCCGAAGGTCTGGGCGTCCACCGTGTTCATCCTCAGCTACGACGAGAACGGCGGCTACTACGACCACGTCGCCCCGCCGACCGCGCCCGCGGGAACGGCGAAGGAGTACGTCGGCGACCTGCCGATCGGGCTCGGCTTCCGGGTGCCGACCACCGTGGTCTCGCCGTGGAGCCGGGGTGGCAGGGTGTGCAGCGACGTCCTCGACCACACCTCCACGTTGCTGTTCCTCGAGAAGCGCTTCGGGGTCGAGGTGCCGAACATCTCCGACTGGCGCCGCTCCACGTCCGGCGATCTCACCACCGCCCTGGACTTCTCCGGCTTCGACGCCTCCGTCCCTGCGTTGCCGGCAACGAAGGAGCGTGCGGCAGCGTTGACCGCAGCGTGCCAGAAGCTGCCGGCGGCCAAGCCACCGGCGACTCCCGTACCGCCGACGGTGGAGTCGGCCTGATCAGCCGTCCTGGTCGCGCAGGAAGCGTTCGAACTCGGCCGCCAGTTCGTCGCCGCTCGGGATGTCGGTGCTGCCCA
>JAYVMH010000096.1:0-3985 GCA_043759015.1 Actinomycetota bacterium | reverse complement strand
CAGGCCCGCGAACCACCACCCGTCGCGCCGCGACGATGTCGCCAACCAGACGAACGCGACGAGCATCGTGGCGGTCGCCAACTCGTAGTTGGGCACGAACGCGTTGCCCAACACGTCGGGATGCATCGTCGCGACCACCGCGACGACGACGGCGAGCATCGGCCGGGAGGTGAGGCGGTGCACGATCGACGCGAGCATCCCGACGAGCAGGACGCCGAACACGAACATCATCGCCTGCAGGCTGATGGCATCAGGGAACGGCGACCAACGCAGGATCGAACCGATGGCCAGGTTCCACAGCGGGGGCTGGATGTGCAGGTACCAGGTGGAGCGAATGGGGTCGGCACGAAGGATCTCGGCGGGGATGAGCTGCCACGCAAAGCCGAGGTACGAGGTGTCGAACCGTTCGCCGGTGGACCACACTGCGACGTACGCGGACGTCCACACGGCACCCGCGATCACGCTCGGGCGGCGGAGACGACGGAGCGGTGCGCTCAGCCGTTCAGGGAGCGACGGCATGCGCGATCTGCTCGGCCACGAACGTCACGAGCTCGGGTGCCTTCTTCATGTCGATGTGGGTGCCGTCGGGTCGCAGGTTCGGGTCGAACTGCCCACCGGGCAGCGCCCGCACTGCAGCGTTGAAATCAGCCACCCGAACGTGCGAGGTCGACCTGGCCAACTCCTCGATGAGTGCGTTGTACCGTGCCATCCGAGCTGGGTCGTTCTCCGGGAACGGCGGCGTTCCGGTCGCACCCGCCTGATACGGCACGCGAACATCGGGATGGGTGAACCACACGACGGTGGCGCCAGACGCGGTCATCTCCTGCGCGAACGATGCCATCTGGCCGCGCAGCCAGTCGTCGTAGTAGGCCTCGCCGATGTGGTGCCACCGGCCGTCGGGCAGCTTGCGGTCCGACAGATCGCCGAGCCCGCCGACGATCAGCACCAGCTGCGGATTGAACCGCTTCACGATCTCGGCGCGGGTGCCCTCCCATGCGGCGCAGCCCTCCTGCTCGGCCTTCTCGACACCGAGGTACCTGATCCTCGTGACGCCGCCGATGCCGCAGCCGACGCCGGGGTCGAAACGAACCTCGACCCCGTGATCGACCCCCCAGTCGTGCATCCCTGCGCCGACTGCATACGACTGGGAGTCGCCCACGAGGAGCACCCGCGCCGGAAGCGCCTCGTCCACCGATGACCGTTGCGGAGATTCCGGCCCGTTGATCGGTGTGCCGAGGAGGTTCTCGCGCTGGAGCTTGATGTAGTCGATGTCGACGATCCGATCCGCTTTGGTGCTGCGGCCGAACCAACCCGCCGTGAGCGCCACGAGCAGCAACGCACCGCAGTACCAGGCGATGCGCCACCCCTTCCAGAGCTTCCCGCGGCGAACCGGGTCTTCGACGACCCGATAGATGGTCTCGGAGATGGAGAGCGTGATCGCCAGGCGGATGGCGAACAGCGGGAGTGCTCCGACGTCGATCTGTCGAGACGTGATGAAGCGGAACACCGGCCAGTGCACCAGGTAGAGGCCGTACACGCGTACGCCCAACCAGCGCAGGGGGGCGAAACCGAGCAGGTTGGTCATCACGCCCTCGGCCTCGGCGAACGCCATGATGGCGCAGGTGACCAGCGAGTTGATGAGCACGCCGTACGGGAACAGCCACGAGGTCAGGAAGCCGACCCTGAGCCACATCCAGACCTCGAACGCGAGCACTGCGACGGAGAACACCTGCGCCGTTCGCGTGCGCAGCACTTTCACCAGTGCGTCGACGTACACGCTGGTGCCCCAGAACACCGCGAGCGCGGCACCGGTGAGGAACTCCGCGGCGCGCACCGGGGTCGCGTAGTAGGCCACCGACGTGCGATGCGTCTGCTGCAGGTACGGCCCCAGCAGGAAGAACGCGCCCGCGACCACCACCAGGATCGTGCCGATCCGGCGGCGCACTGCGGGGACCGCGAAGAGCACGATCATCATGAGCGGGAACACGAGGTACACCTGCTCCTCGAGCGACAGCGACCACATGTGCAGAACCGGTGACGCGATGCCGCTGATCGCCTCGTAGTTGCTGCCGGCCGCGATCAGGTGCAGGTTCTCCCAGTACGTCGCACCGCTGAACACATCGAGGAAGCTCAGCGGGCGGGTGCCACTCGGGAACCACCACGACAGGACTGCCACTCCGGCGAGGACGATCAACGACGCCGGCATCAGCCGCCGGATGCGCCGGACCCAGAACTTGCCGAGGTTCACCCGGTCGGTGCGCTGGTACTCGTTCACCATCAGGCGGGTGATCAGGTAGCCCGACAAGGTGAAGAACATCGACACGGTGAGCAGGCCGCCGGGAACCCAGGTGACGTTCTGGTGGTACAGGAAGACGATGATGATCGCCGCGCCGCGAACGCCGTCGAGTGCTCGCAGGTGCCCGACCGCTCGAGGTGTCGCTCTCTCCGATGCCGGACGGGACTGGTCGGCGACGGTCGACTGCATGATCAGACCACGATAGTCGCGGCAGCCAGATCAGCCGTCGCACGACTCCGCGGCGACGTAGGCGGCACCGAGACGGCTCGGCACCGCCCGAAGCCTCCCCTGCCCGACCAGGTTCGCGAGCGCATCGACGTCACCGCTGCCGAAACGCGATTGGGTGATCAGGATCATGCCGTTGTGGGCGCGCAGTGCGCACGGCAGTTCGTCCCACAGCCGCTTGGTGTCCACCGCTTCTCCTGTAAGCGAGTTAACGGCGAAGGGAAGGTACGCGGCCGCCACACCGGACGCCCAGTGGAGAGAATCCGCATCGTTCGACAGGACGACAGCCACGCGATGCCCGTTGGGCAGCACGGCTGGGTCGATCGCCACGCCCCGGACCGGCGTGGTGAACGACTCGGTCCAGTTCGACCATCCGGTGGCCAGCGAGAGCCAACCGCACACGGCCACTCCGACGACCCATGCGAGCTTCACCTCGACGACGCGCAGGGACCATGCCGCAGCAGCGACTGTCAGCACGCCCATCGGCAGCATCAACCGATTGTCGGCGATCACCAACGAGTCGAAGCCCACCATGCCCACGACCAGCCCGACGAACAGGACGCCGGCGGCCCGGAGGCACACCATGGCCTCCTCGGACACCCGTGCTCGTGGTGGCACGAGCGGCCGGAACATCGCCAGTGCCACGACGAGGCTCCAGGCCAGCGCCAGGAGCCACACCCACCCCACAGCGGATCGATCCGGACCGAAGTAGGTCACCCGCAGATCCCCGAGACGGGCGTTGAACCACCCTCCGATCGAACGGGCCGCGATGTCAGCGTCGTGGCCGTCGAGCCCTCGCCAACCGACTCGATGACCTCCACCGACCGCGCTCACCCAGATCATGTTGGCGAGCACCGGCCCGATCGCCACGGCCGATGCCGCCCCGATGCGGCGGACACCATCTCGTCGCCGCCACATCTCTGCCACGAGGAGCACCACGAGACTGGCGCCCACGAATCGGAACAGGCCGCACGCGGCGACGAGGAGCGCGGGCACCCACCACGTTCGAACCTCGTCGCGGTACTCCACCAGCGACGCCACGAACCACAGTGCTGCGAAGCAGAACAACGGTTCGGAGAGCGTCGCCTGGGTGGTGAGACGGAACACTGGGAGGGCGACGATGCCCAACATCAACAACGAGCGGAGCACGAGCGCCGACGATGAGACGGGGCGCGATCTCGGGCCGAACACGCCGACGAAGACCATCCCTCCCGTTGCCAGCACGGTGACCGTGATCATCGCGGTCCGGGCTCCGATCGCGACGCCGAGCACACCGGCGAGCAGCGGGTACCCGATCGGGAAGTCGACGAACGGTAGGCGGCCACCGTGTCGAAGGACCTGGAGCACATCGAAGTCGGAGAACGATGCGGCGAGGGTGGTCGTCAGCGGATGGCCGGCGCGGAACGCGTTGACCCCGCTCCAGTAGGAGGCGGTGTCGAGCGCCGGGATCACCCCGTGGCGGAG
>JAYVMH010000095.1:0-8793 GCA_043759015.1 Actinomycetota bacterium | reverse complement strand
ACATCCCAGCAGCCGGGCCGCATGTCCTCGAACCGCGATGGTTCCAGGCTGTGGAACTCGGGTCGTCGTCCGGCGACGGCGTTCAGCCCCACCTGGGTGAACCGCTTGCCGTCGAACTCCCACAGTTGTCGGCCGGCGTCGTCCTCCACCAGTCGGGGCGCGTGGTCCTGCTGTGCGGCGGGGAGGCGACCGTCGAACATGCTGGGCGGCTCGACGAGGTGGTCGTCGACGGAGATGACGGTGTAGCGAACCTGTTCCGCCGGCGGGTCGGGCAGGAGCACGTCGACGTTGGTGGGGCCGATCGTGTACGTCACGTGCTCACCTCATTTGATCGCGATCGGGTTCACCGGTGCGCCGGCACCATGCACCACCGGTTCGGGCGATGCGGCGAGCAGGAACGAGTAGCGGCCATCGGCGGCGCAGTCCTCGGCCAGTGCCTCCATGTTCCAGTTCTGGCCCTGGGTGAGCCCCATGTCCACGAGGTGGAGGAAGTGGACCGGCAAGAACGCGTCGTCGCGTTCGCAGGGGAAGACCTCGAAGATGAGGTTGTCGATGGCGACCGCGGCGACGTCGTTGCGGTGGAACCATTCGACGGTGGCGAGGCTGGGGCCGGGCGCGCCGATCGCGTAGTGCAGCCGATCGCCGGCGAGGAACGTGCGGATGTGTCCGGTGCGCAGCAGGATCACGTCGCCGGCGACGAGTGTCACCTTGGCCTGGTCCACTGCGGCGTCGAGGTCGTCGGCGGTGAGCGCATACCCCGATGGCAACTGATCCACACCGTGGAGACGGGCGACATCGAGGAGCACTCCTCGGCTGACCAGCGCGCCGACATGATGGATGCCGCAGCGCAGCGCGCCCTCGTCGCCGATCGTCGTGTCGGGGAAGCCGTTGTAGATCGAGCCGTTGTAGCTGGCGTGGGCCAGGCCGTCCCAGTGGGTGCACGCCTGCGTCCCCATGTCGATGCGGTCGTCGTGCCACCAGCGGTCCTCGTCCGGTTCGGCGGTGAGCGGATAGCTGAACGGATGCAGCTCGGGATTGATCCGACCGGGGACGAACCCCATCTGCGGGCCATCCTTGGAGAGGGGAAGGGCAAGGCTCAGCGCCCTACCCGAGGTCGCGCACGCGAGGCCGCGGCGCCTCGCCTCATCGTCGATCAGGTTGAGCGTGCCGAGCTCGTCGTCGTCGCCCCACCGGCCCCAGTTGCGGACACGCGCGGCCAGGTCGAGCACGTCGGCCGGGAAGCCCATGCGTCAACCCTTGCGCCAGCGGCCGGTCGCCGGGTCGAGGCGCAGCATCCGGATCGCGTTGCCGCGGGCGATCTTGTGGATCGTGTCGTCGTCGAGGCCGACGACCTGCTCGGCGAAGATCTTCTGCGTGTGCGGCCACGTCGAGTCGGTGTGCGGGTAGTCGGTCTCGAAGGTGACGTTGTCCACGCCGATGCGGTGGAGGCTCTCCAGCCCGTGCACGTCGCGGTAGAAGCAGCCGTAGATCTGGCGGTGCCAGTAGGTGGACGGCTTCTCCGGCACGATGTCGCGCACACCGCCCCAGGCGCGGTGCTCCACCCACACGTCGTCGGCGCGTTCGAGGATGTAGGGGATCCAGCCGATCTGCCCCTCGCTGTAGGCGAGCTTGAGGCCGGGATGGCGCACGAGGACTCCTGAGAAGAGGAAGTCACTGAGCGAGCTCATCGCGTTGCCGAAGCTGAGCGTGGCGGCGACGGCGGGTGGTGCATCCGACGAGGTGGCGGGCATCTGGCTCGACGACCCGATGTGCATGCACACGACGGTCTCGGTGTCCTCGCACGCTTGGAAGAACGGCTCCCAGTAGCCCTGATGCAGCGTGGGGAGGCCGAGCTTGGCGGGGATCTCGCTGAACGCGACCGCGGTCACGCCGCGCGCTGCGTTGCGGCGGACCTCCGCGGCGGCGAGGTCCACGTCCCAGAGCGGGATGATCGGCAGCGGGATCAGCCGTCCGTTGCTGTCGCCGCACCACTCCTCGACCATCCAGTCGTTGTAGGCGGTGACGCACGCGAGGGCGAGGTCCTTGTCGCTCGCCTCGGAGAACGTCTGCCCGCAGAAGCGCGGCATCGTCGGGAAGCAGAGCGAGGCGTCGACACCGTCGAGTGTCATGTCCTCCATGCGCGCAATGGGGTCGTAGCAACCCGGGCGCATCTCGTCGTAGGTGATGGGCGACAGTGTCATGTCGTCGCGCTCGAAGCCCACGGCGGCGACGTGCCGCTTGTGCGGTGCGATGATGCCTTCGTAGATCCAGCAGTCGGCCTTGGGTGCGTCGTCGTCCCACAGGAGCTCGTACTTGGTGCCACCCATGTACTTCATCCCGGCGAGTCCGCGTCGCTCGATTCGAGGCGCATCGGGGTGGCTCTTGAACTTCGCGGGCAACCACCGTTCGAACAGATGCGGTGGCTCGACGACGTGGTCGTCGACGCTCACGATGAGCGGGAACTCCTTGCCAGTGCCCATTTCCGAGACCGTATCAGGTGGGTCGTTCTATGATCTGACGGAGTGTCAGATGTGTCGGACACGTCAGCGATGGAGGTGGAGCGTTCGCATGGGCGCACTGAACGGCAAGGTCGCGATCGTCACGGGCGCGGGTCAGGGCGTCGGCCGCTGCCACGCCGAGATGCTCGCCTCGGAGGGCGCGCAGGTGGTCGTCAACGACGTCTCGGAGCGGGCCGACGACGTGGTCGAGGCCATCGTCGCCGCAGGCGGGCAGGCCGTCGCGTTCCGCGGCAGCGTCAGCGACTGGTCGGCAGCAGAGGCGATGGTCGCCACCGCGGTCGATCGATTCGGCGACCTCCACATCCTGGTCAACAACGCCGGCTTCATCAGCGACGCGATGACGTTCTCGATGAACGAGGACCAGTTCGACACTGTGGTCGCCGTGCACCTCAAGGGTCACTTCGCGCCGTCGCACTTCGCAGCGGTGCACTGGCGAGCGCAGGCGAAGGCGGCGGGGGAGGGGGCCGCGCTCGTTCCACGTCGGATCATCAACACGTCGAGCGAGAGCGGGTTGTTCGGCGGTCCGGGGCAGAGCAACTACGGCTCGGCCAAGGGCGGGATCATCACGATGACGCTGATCCAGGCGCGCGAGCTCGGTCGGCTGAACGTCACGTCGAACTGCATCGCGCCTCGGGCGCGAACTCCGATGACGGACGTGAACCCGAAGTTCGCCAAGCCGGAGGCCGGCTTCGACAAGTACGACCCGGCGAACGTCAGCCCGATGGTGGCGTGGTTGGCGTCGGATGCCGCGGCCGACGTGAGTGGCCAGGTGTTCATCGTCCTCGGCGATCAGATCCACCGCATGCAGCCGGCCCAGATCGCGTCGTCGGTCGTCAACGGTGGCCGCCGCTGGACCGTGGACGCGATCACCGACCAGCGCGCCGCCCTTTTCGGCAATGCCCCCGCCGACGTCCCCGACTGGGCCGGCCCCCCGATGTAGCGCCGGTTGACGCCGGTGGTTGTGGAACGATGCAGCCCCAGAAGATCAAGTGCGGATGCCGGAGAGGGTTTGGAAGAGGATGGTGGCGAGGGTCTCGCGTTGGGCGGAACGGGACGAGCCGCGTCGACGGAGCTCGTTCTGGTAGGCCAGGAGGCGGTCGAGCATCGCCATCATCGCTGCCGCGGTGGTGAACGGGTCGAGCGTCGTGGTCACGCGGCCGGCCTCCTGGCCGACGGTGACCATGTCGGCCATGTGGCGCAGCAGCAACAGGTTGGCGCGGCTGCGAACCGAACGGAAGTCGATGTTGCCCTCGTCGGCCTTCAGGTTGCGCACGACGAGCACCGCGAAGTGTTCGCTCCAGTACGACGCGTACGCGTCGACGAACTCGCGGGCGCGGTCCAGATCCGAGTCCTTCGACCACGCCGGCTGGAGGAACTCGACCAGCGGGACCTCGGCCTCGATGGCTTCCTCTGACAGCGCGAGGATCGCGCCGTCGAGGTCGGAGAAGTACTGGTAGAACGTCGCCGGCGCGGCACCGGCCTCGCGGGTGACCTCGACCACCTTGAGGTCCAGCACGCCGTCGCGCTTGAGGAGGGCGTTCGTCGCGTCGAGCAGGCGTTGGCGGGTCGCTGCCGCCCGTTCGCCGATGACGCGCCCGTCGGTCGCCAGGAGTTCCTCAGCCATTGGGCCACGCTACCAACGTGCGCCGTTCCGTTCGAAGGGTCATGCGCCGTACACCGGTGCCGGTGCCGGCGCTTCACGCACCAGATCGGCGACGATCGCACCGATCTCGTCGGGTTGGTACCGCTGGCCCTTGTCGAAGACGGCACCGTGCTGCCAACCGTCGGCAACGCTGAGCTGCCCTCCCGCGATCTCGAACATTCGTCCCGTCACGTCGCACCCCGCAGAGCCCAGCCACACGACCAGCGGCGCGACGTTTGCCGGATCCATCGCGTCGAAGCCGCTCTGCGGTGCTCGCATCATGTCGGCGAACGCTTGCTCCGTCATCCTGCTGCGCGCCGACGGAGCGACTCCGTTGACGAGGATGCCGTACCGCTGCAGTTCCGCAGCTGCCACGATCGTGAAGGATGCGATGCCAGCCTTGGCCGCCGAGTAGTTGCCCTGCGACACACTGCCGAACAGGCCGGCGCCCGACGACGTGGTCACGATGCGCGCCTGCGCAGGCGCACCGGCCTTGGCGAGCGCACGCCAGTGGTCCACCGCATGGCGCACCGGGCAGAACATGCCACGCAGGTGCACGCGCATCACGGCGTCCCACTCGTCGACCGACATGTTGACGATCATCCGGTCGCGCACGATGCCCGCGTTGCACACGAGGGTGTCCAGCCGGCCGAACGTCTCGATCGCCCGCGCGATCAGCCGACCCGCACCGTCCCAATCGCTGACGTCGTCGGTGTTGGCGAGCGCCCGGCCGCCGTTGCCGATGATCTCGGCCGCCACCTCGGACGCCGGGCCGTGGTCGTGGCCTTCACCGGCCAGCGATGCCCCGACATCGTTGACCACCACCGCCGCGCCGGCCACGGCGAACGCGAGTGCGTGGGCCCTTCCCAGGCCGCGTCCGGCGCCGGTGACGATGACGACCGTGTCGTCGCAGATGCCCATGTGTGCGGTCCTCTACAGCGTGGCCGCGATGACCGCGGCGTGGTGGTCGGTGATGCCGAAGGAGTTGTCGAGGGCGACGGCGCGCTTCCAGAACCGCTGCGCGTGCACGTCCCACGTGAAACCCATCCCGCCGTGGACCTGGATGCCGGTCTTACCGCAGAACAAGGCCGCCTCACCCGCCATCAACTTGGCGACCGATGCCGCGAGGAGCGGGTCGCCGTTGCTCGCCCCGTCGATCGCGCATGCGGCGGCGTACACCGCGGCCCGCGCGACCTCGGCCTTCACGAGCATGTCGGCGAGCATGTGCTTGACGGCCTGGAAGCTGCCGATCGGCCGCCCGAACTGCTCGCGATGCTTGGCGTAGTCCGTGGCCAACTCGATCGCGCCGAGCGCCACGCCGGTCTGCTGCGCGGCCGTGAGGACGACGGCGTTGCGGACGAAGCGTTGTGCCGCTGCGCCGTCGCCGACCTCGCGTGCCGGGGGGAGAGGGCGCGACACGACGGCGACGGGCGTGAGCGTATCGGTCGGCATCTCCACCACGCGCATGACGAGCGCCGCCGGGTCGACGACCGCCAGTGACGACGACGAGGCGACGAGCAGGGCGTCGACCTGCGCTGGATGTTCCACGACGACCGGGTCGTCGGCGGTCTCCAACGTGGACACGATGAGGGTGCCGTCGGCCGCTCCGGGGACCCACGGCGCTGCAACCGCGGTGGCTGCCAACGGTCCGGGGACCAAGGCCCGGCCGAGCTCCTCGAACACCAGCGCAGCGGCGCGCAGACCGATGTCGGCCGCAACCGAGAAGACGCCCGTTGCCGCCAGCTCGCTCCATCGGTCGCGATCGATCACTCCCCGGGGGTCCTCCTCCCGCTCGCGTACCACCTCGATGGGGAAGCGGCCGCGCAGGAACGTGCGGATGCCGTCCTGCAGGTCGCGTTCGTCGTCGCTCGGCCAGAAGTCCATCAGCGACCGACCTCCTTCGGGAGACCGAGGACGCGCTCGGCGATGATGTTGCGCTGCACCTGTGATGTACCTGCGGCGATCGTCATCTTCAAGCCGTGGATCCGGCCGTGGACGTGGCGAGCGCTGGGGAGCTCGCCGATGTCGTCCATCGACAGCGATGCGCGTTCGAGCAGATGCATGGCGACTTCGCCGAGCCGGTGACGAAGGTCGGTGTAGGCGAGCTTGAACACGTTGCCGCCGGCACCGACCAGCCCGGTTCGCGATGCCTCGGAGATGTTGCGCCTGGTCAGCGCCCACAGCGCATCGAGCTCGCCGGCAAGCTTGCCGAGCTCGCGACGAAGCCCCGCGTCATCCCACGCGACGGCGGAGCGGCGGGTGATGTGCTTGGCCAGATCGGCGAGATCCCGCACGAGCTCCATCGTCTGCAGCATCTCGGACACGAAGGCCGTGCCGCGCTCGAAGCTCAGTGTGGTCATCGCCACCCGCCAGCCGTCGTTCTCCGCGCCCACCCGGTTGGCGACCGGCACCCGGACTTCGTCGAAGAAGACCTCGGAGAACTCGATGCCGCCGTCCATGGTGCGCAGCGGCCGGATGTCGATGCCGGGAAGATCCATCGGCAGGATCAACCACGTGATGCCGCGGTGCTTGGGGACCTCGGTGTCGGTGCGCACCAGCATCTCGCAGTAGTCGGCGACGTGGGCGAAGCTCGTCCAGATCTTCTGACCGTTGATGACGTAGTGGTCGCCGTCGCGGATGGCCCGGCAGCGCAACGCCGCGAGGTCGCTCCCAGCGGACGGTTCGCTGAACCCCTGGCACCACACGTGGTCGCCACTCAGGATGCCCGGCAGGTGCGCGGCCTTCTGCTCCGGCGAGGCTTCCACCACCAGCGTCGGGCCTGCGTGGAGCAGGCCGACGAAGTTCATCCCGACGTACGGTGCTCGCGCCCGCTCGGTCTCCTCGAGGAAGAGGAGGTGCTCGGTGGGCGTCGCGCCCCGCCCGCCGTACTCCTTGGGCCAGTTGATGCCTGCGTACCCCGCGTCGAACAGCATCCGCTGCCACGTCGTGTCCCACACCCGTCGGGCCGCCCATTCGTGCACCGGCGGCTCCGGCGGCACGTGCGGCAGCACCTCGGCCAGCCAGGCGCGCAGTTGCAGCCGGAACGCTTCCTCGTCTGCCGTGTACCGCAGGTCCATACGACGAGCACAGTATCTGACGGGGCGTCAGATGACGGAGTGCCGGCTCAACTGGTGATGCCACCGTCGATCGGCACGATCGAGCCGGTCATGTAGCGCGCTTCGCTGGACGCGAGGAACGCGAACAGCGCGGCAATCTCCTCCGGCTCGGCCATCTCCATCGGGCTCATCACCTTGGTGAGCTGGCGCAGGTCGGCACCCTCGGGGTACGTCGAGAACGAGTGGATGATGTTGGTCTTGGTGCCCCCGGGTGCGATGGCGTTGACGCGGATGTTCTTCGCCTTGTACTCAGTGGCCAGAGCCTTGGTGAGCATCACCACACCGCCCTTGCTCGCGCAGTAGGCCGCGCTCCAGGGCTGACCGATGATCCCGGCGGTGGACGCGGTGTTGACGATCACGCCCGCCCCGGCGGCGAGCATGTGGGGCAGCGCGTACCGGCACAGGTGGAACGTGCCGTGCAGGTTGACACCGACGATGCGGTCGAACTCCTCCGGTGTCTCCTCGTGACTGTGCGAGAAGTGACCGATGCCGGCGATGTTGCACACGACGTCGACACCGCCCATCGCGGCAGCGGCCGCCTCGACCACGTTCTCCACCGCGGCCGCGTCGGACACGTCGCACGTGTACGCGGTGGCCGCGGCCCCGATCGCAGTGGCTGTCTCGTCGTGGCCGCGCACGTCGAGGCAGGCGACCTTCGCGCCCTCGGCGGCGAAGCGCTGGGCTGTCGCGCGGCCGATGCCCGACCCGGTTCCGGTGACGATGACCCGCGAGCCGTCGAACCTGTTCACGATGTTCCTCCAAACTGGACCCGCAGGTCTTTCTTCAACACTTTGCCGGTGGGGTTGCGCGGCAGCGCCGCGACGAACTCCAGTTGCTCGGGCACCTTGTGGCGCGCCAGTTGCGCATGGAGCAGATGCTCGGACATCTCCTGGAACGAGATCGCTTCGTCGCCGGCGGTGACGACCACCGCGCAGGCCCGTTCGCCACTCGCCGCATCGGGCACCCCGATCACCGCGACGTCGGCGACCTTGGGATGGGCGTGCAGCAGATCCTCGATCTCCTTGGCCGAGATGTTCTCGCCCTTGCGGATGATGATGTCCTTCAGTCGTCCGGTGATCGCGACCCATCCGTCGTCGTCGACGACACCTAGATCGCCCGTTCGGAACCAGCCGTCGTCGTCGAACGCGTCCTTGTCGAGCGTGGCGTCGAGATAGCCCATGCAGACCTGCGGGCCCTTGACGCGCAGTTCGCCTTCCTCGCCCGGAGCGCATTCGATACCGTCCATCACCACTCGCAGCGACACGCCCGGGCAGGGCCGACCGTCGGTGAGCGCCTTCTTCTCGTCGGGGTCGTCCACGTGCACCATGGTGTTGATCGGGCTCTCGGTGAGTCCCCAGCCGCCGATCAGCGGGGCACCGAACGCGTCCATCATCTCGGCCTGCAACGTCGTGGGCTTGGGCGCTCCGCCGCCGTTGAAGATCCGCACGTCGGGCAGCACCTCCTGCGCGGGGGGGAGCGCCCGTTGGGCGGCGAGGTACGCCATCCAGAACACGGT
>JAYVMH010000094.1:0-8794 GCA_043759015.1 Actinomycetota bacterium | reverse complement strand
GCCCGCCGGTTGGCGCCCCGCCCGCTGCTCGTGATGCACGGCGACGACGACGACGAGGTGCCCGTGGCCGAGGCACGCCTGCTTGCGGCCGCCCACGGATCGGCCGAGTTGCACATCGTCGAGGGCGCTGGCCATCGGCTTCGCCACGATCCCCGGGCGTTGGCCGTGCTGCTCGGCTGGCTCGACCGGCAACGAAATCGGGCGGACGCGTAGGTCGAGCTGCGACTTTCTCAGCGCTCGCGCCGAGCGTGGTCCGGGGAGCGCTGGGATCACGCGTCGGAGCGTTGCGGTCCGGGTGCCGAGAGCGACCCCCATGCTAGCGTCGCGCGGTCGACGGCTCGCCGGGCATCTCCCCGGCCGTGACCGCAGGTGGCGCGCCCCGGAGGCTGCAGTGGACAAACGAGTGTTGATCGTGGGTCAGGGTTACGTCGGTCTGCCCATCGCCATGCGAGCGGTCGATGTCGGCTACACTGTCATCGGCCTCGACAAGGATGTCAGACGGGTCAATCGTCTGCGGGAGGGCGACTCGTTCGTCGAGGACGTGCCAGCCGAACGCCTCGCCGCCGCGCTCGGCTCCGGCCGGTTCCGCGTCATCGGGAATCTGACCGCGACCGACGCATTCGATGTAGCGGTGATCACAGTTCCCACGCCGTTGCACGAGGCCGCGCCGGACCTTAGCTTCATCGAGTCGGCGTCCGAGACGTTGGCCGGTCACCTGGTACCGGGATCCCTCGTCATCCTCGAATCGACGACGTACCCCGGCACCACCGAGGAACTCATGGTCCCGATCCTCGAGGAGGGAAGCGGGCTCAAGGCGGGCACTGATTTCCTCGTCGGCTATTCGCCTGAGCGCATCGATCCCGGTAACCCGCTGTGGCGGTTCGAGAACACGCCGAAGGTCGTGTCCGGGATCAACGATGCGTCGCTCGCTGCGGTCTCCTCGTTCTACGCGTCGCTCGTGGAGCGTGTCGTACCGGTTTCGGGTTGCAAGGAGGCCGAACTCACCAAGCTCCTAGAGAACACGTTCCGGCACGTCAACATCGCGTTGGTAAACGAGCTTGCGGTGTTCGCGAGCGAGCTAGGTATCGACCTGTGGGAATCGATCGACGCAGCGTCGACCAAGCCGTTCGGCTACATGAGGTTCACACCTGGTCCGGGCGTCGGCGGTCACTGCCTCCCGATTGATCCGAGCTACCTGTCGTGGCGCGTACGCACGTCGCTCGGGCGGAGCTTCCGCTTCGTGGAGCTGGCGAACGACGTCAACGACCACATGCCGGCCTACGTGGTCGAACGGTTGATCCTCGGTCTGAATCGGGCTCGGAAGTCGGTGAACGGAGCACGGGTACTGCTGCTCGGCCTGGCGTACAAGAAGAACTCTGGCGATGCCCGCGAATCGCCGGCCATCACGGTCGCTGAGCAACTCGTCGAGCTCGGTGCGGAAGTGCGAGCCACCGACCCGCTGGTGACCGAGCGCCCTCGATCCCTCCCGACGGTCGCAATGGTCGACTGCAGCGCCGGAGAGGTTGCCGCCGCCGACGTGGTCGTCGTTCTGACCGATCACGACAGCTTCGACTACGACATGATCAAGGGCACGGCGAAGTATGTGCTTGACACCCGCAGGCGCATCGGGGCCGGCGGGCCTGTCGAGGTCCTGTGAGCGCCGACGGTGCGATGCGGGTGCTAGTCACGGGTGGCGCAGGATTCATCGGCGCGAACTTGTGTCGACGCCTCGCGGCCGATCGGGGTGTCGCAGAAGTGGTGGCGTTGGATGACCTGTCCACCGGTTTCCGCTCGAACCTCGACGGCATCGCCGGCGTTCGCTTCGTATTGGGTTCGGTCCTCGACCCGGCCGTGCTCCGCGATGCGATGTCCGGTGTGTCTGCGGTCGTGCATCTCGCGGCCCGACCGTCGGTGCCCCGCTCGGTCGCCGACCCCCTGGCGTCCAACCGGGTGAACGTCGACGGGACGCTCAGTGTCCTCGAGTCTGCGAGGCGCCAGCAGCACGTGCCGTTCGTCGTGTTCGCTTCGTCGAGTTCCGTGTACGGCTCGAATAGCGAAACCCCCAAGCACGAAGGGCTTGCGACCTACCCGAGGAGCCCATACGGGGCGAGCAAGCTCGCCGGCGAGGCTTACACGCTTGCGTACCAGGACAGCTACGGCATGCCGACGCTCGCGTTTCGCTTCTTCAACGTGTTCGGCCCGCTCCAGGCGCCCGGGCACGCATACGCCGCCGTGGTTCCGACCTTCGTCGACAGCGCCCTCCGGCGTGTACCGCTCCCGGTCCACGGCGACGGGCTCCAGACCAGGGATTTCACGTACGTGGCGACGGTCGCCGATGTGATTGCCCGCGCTCTCGTGGGTCGACGATCGTCCGCCAGGCCGGTGAACCTCGCTTTCGGTTCGCGGGTGTCCTTGATCGACTTGATCGGCCTGCTCGAACAGTTGGTGGGCCACCCACTCGAGCGCGAGCACCAGCCGATGCGCGCGGGCGACGTCCGGGATTCGCAGGCCGACAACTCGGCGCTGCGCGCGCTCTTCCCCGACGTCGAACCCATCGAACTTGGTGAGGGACTCGCCGAGACGATCAGGTGGATGGAGAGTCGCGTCGCCTGATCGTCCCGCGCTCCGCCAGCAGGGTTCGGTACAGCTCGCTCAGGTCATCGACCAGTCGGTCGATGCCGTACGCCGCAATGGTGGCCGCCGCCGTCGCTGCCCGCTGCGAGTCGTCGGTGCGCTCGAGCGCCGCAATGGTGCACGCCGCGAGTTTCTCGGCATCGCCGCGGGGTGCGAGTCCGCCGATGCGTCCTCCATCGAGCACGTCGGGCACCCCGCCGACCGCGGTCGACACTACGGCCGTGCCGCTCGCCAATGCTTCGATGACACTGACTGGGGTACCCTCGCTGTCGGACGAGATCACTAGCACGTCGAGATCGGTATAGATCGGGACGAGGTCATCGTGCCAACCGGCGAAGTGGACGGCGGACCCGAGCCCGAGTTCGGCGACTCGAGTCTCGAGAGCCGCTCGCAGTTCGCCGTCGCCGACCACGGCGAAGTGCGCGTGGTTTCGCTGTTCGAGCACCAGCAACGCCATCTGCAGGAACAGCTCGTGGTTCTTGATAGGTACGAGGCGCCCGACGATTCCGACGAGCGGGGCCGACGCTGGTATCCCCAGCGAGGTCCGGAACGAGCCACGGGTTTCGTGTCCTTCGGCGAACCGGGCGAGGTCGAGCCCGAGGGGAATCACCGAGAATCGGTCGTGGCCGGCAATCCTGAAGCGTTCGACCAGCTCGCGTTCGAGCGCCGGGCTGATCGTGATGAGCCTGGTGGAGATGCGGGCGGATGCCCGTTCGAGCGAAAGAAACATGCGGCTCTTCGCCGGACTGAAGTAGCCCTCGAGTACGTGTCCGTGGAATGTGTGGACGCGAACGGGAACGCGTGCAATCCACGCGGCCATCCTGCCGACGAATCCAGCCTTCGCGGTGTGCGTGTGCACGACGTCGGGGCGTTCGCGTCGCATCAGGCGCACGAGTTCGACCAAGGTTCGGAGATCCCGCAGCGGCGACAGCTCGCGACCTAGATCGCCGACGATGATCGGGGTCACGCCTCGCTGAGACGCCAGGTAGGACATGTCGCCCTCGTTCGCCCCGACGCGGCCCGCGACCAGCGTGCTCTCGAATTCAGGTGGGCGCAGCCGCTCCGTCAACAGCGTGACATGGATCGCCGGTCCGCCCACGTTCAGTCGGGCGATGATGCGCATGACGCGGATCGGCCGCTTCGCGGGCTCGGTCGGTGAGGTCAACGCGGCAGCGAGCGGGATTCTCTGGCCGACCGGGTGCTATCGGGGGCGTTGTAGACGCGCATTCGGAGCATCGGCAGCATCGTAGAGTTGCCGACGATCAGTGCGATCGCCAGCGCCAAGATTGGGTTGAGCACACCGCGCGCGACCAGCACGCCGGAGCCGGCGCAGACGACCGTCGTCACGCCGAGGGTGCCGGCCACCCAACGGATCGAGAGGCCAAGTTGGTTGAGCCTGTGTGAGGTGTGGTCCTTGCCGCCCTGGAGGATCGAGCGCCCGGATCGAGTTCGTGAGATGACGACGAGGCTCGTGTCGAACAGCGGCACCGCGAGGATCAGCAAGACAGCTGCCACCGACCGTATGTGGTCGGTCGGCGCACGGAGCTTCAGAGCCGTGACGGCGATCAGGAACCCGAGCATGAGCGAGCCGGCGTCACCCATGAAGATCGAAGCCGGGTGCCAGTTGAAGAGGAGGAACCCCAGGCATCCGCCGACGATGGCGGCGCTGAGCGACGCGACGAGCACCTGACGTTCGAGGAGGGCGGCGACGAGCAGCGCTCCAGAGGTCGCGACTGCGATCGTGCTCGCGACGCCGTCCATGTTGTCGAGCAGGTTGAACGAGTTCGTGACGATGACGATCGAGACGACGGTGATGACCACGTCGAGCCAGCCACCGAAGATCTGGACGCGTGCTCCCCCGCGTATGGCGAGCAGCGACGCGATCACCTCGATGCTCAGGCGTGAATACGGGTGAAGGTCACGCAGGTCGTCTACGAGCCCGGTGAGGGAGACCATGGCGGCGGCTATGAGCACGTAGGCGGCCTCACGCGACCATCCTTGGAGGGTCGGCGGGATGGCCAACGCGGCGAAGCCGATGGCAACGCCGCCGAAGTAGGGGGTCGCGCCGTGGTGCATCTTTCCCGAGTCGGGATGGTCGACGGCGTCGAACCGGTGAGCGACCGACCGCACGAGCGGCACGAGCACCAAGGTCAGGACGAACGCCGCCCCTCCGACGAGAGTGGCGAGGACACCTATCCGACCTTGGCGAACGAGATCGGTCGCGACGACGGCCGACACGTGAGTCAATCCGTGCTCGGTGCATGGGCTGCTTCGGCGATCTCGAGCCGAGCGTCCTCGACGACCTCGTCGAGGATGTCATCGAGCGTACGGGTTGGCTTCCACGAGAGCAGCTCTTCGATCTTGGTTGTGTCGGGAACTCGTCGACGCATGTCCTCGAAGCTGCGCCCAGCGAAGGCGACTTCGTACGGGACGAGCTCGATGGTCGAGCTGCTGGCTGTCTTGTCGATGATGCGCCGCGCGAGGTCGAGCATGGAGATCTCCTCAGAGGCGCCGACATTGAACGTCCCGCCGACCGCGCGCTCGTCGGACAGTAGGCCACGCACAGCACGCACGATATCTCGCACATGGCAGAAGCAGCGGGTCTGGGTGCCGTCGCCGTACACCGTCGTCGGTTGACCTTCGAGCGCCTGGCGAACCAGACGCGGGATTACCATGCCGTACGCGGCGCTCTGACGTGGTCCGACCGTGTTGAAGAACCGGGCGATCACCATGGGAAGACCGCGCTCGCGGTGGTAGAACGTCGCGAGGATCTCGTCGACCGCCTTCGCCGTCGAGTAGGCCCAACGGGCGATGGACGGCGATCCGAGGACTCGGTCGGACGACTCCGACAACCGGTCCGCCTCGTTCTTGCCGTAGATCTCCGATGTCGACGCGACCAGAATCTTGCGCCGGTAACGATGGGCCGACTCGATCATCACTTCGGCACCGCGCACGTTCGTGGAGAACGAACGCAACGGTTCGTCGACGATAAGACGCACGCCGACGGCAGCGGCGAGGTGGACGACGACATCGTTCTGGTGCACTAGCTCATCCACCAGCACCTCGTCGATCACCGACCCCTGCACGAACCGGAAACCCGCATTACGACCGGCGGCATCCAGGTTGTGCAGCCGACCGGTGGAGAGGTTGTCCAGGACGGTGACCGCGTGACCATCGGCGAGGAGCAAGTCGCTGAGATGGGAACCGATGAACCCCGCTCCTCCGGTGATCAAGTACTTCACCTGGGACTGGCCGGTTGTCATGGAACCTCGCTGGAGAACATCACTGGGAAGCAAAGAGGGCTACGTTACCTCACTGGTCCTGCAGGCTCGCGGCGGGCCGTGTCATCGGCGCGGCCTGCCGGGGACGTGTTCGACATGGGCCGCGTGAACAGGGCGCCAGCGCTGCCTGCGGTCGGGTGGGGCGCGCCTCTACACTCTGTGAGATGTGTGGGATCGCAGGTCTGGTCGGCTCGCTCGTCGCCGCCGGTAGTGGTTCGTCGGTGGTACAGGCGATGACGGCCACGATGCAACATCGTGGGCCGGACGGCGAGGGCCTCTGGATCGCCGATGGTCGACCGGTGGCGCTCGGCCAGCGCCGTCTCGCGATCATCGATCTGTCAGCTGGAGGACGCCAGCCCAGGGTCGGCCTGGGTGGACAGTGCGCGATTACCTACAACGGAGAACTCTACAACTATCGCGAGCTACGTGCCGAGCTCGCGACGGCGGGCTGGGTCTTCGACAGCGAGTCCGACACCGAGGTAATGCTGGCCGGGATCGTGGTCTGGGGCATGGAGACGATGCTCCGCAGAGCGAACGGCATGTTCGGCTTGGCGTTCTGGGACGCCCGGAGCAGTGACCTCTGGCTTGCCCGGGACCGGTTCGGCGAGAAGCCGGTCTACTGGACGACCCTCGCCGGCAGCCTCGCGTTCGCCTCGGAGCTGAAGGCCCTTCGCGTCGTCCCTGGTTTCGACGCGACCCTCGACCACGACGCGCTCGGTGGGTACTTCCGGTACGGAGGTTTCGTACCGCCGGCAACGGTGTACGGCGGCACGCACGCGCTCGAACCTGGGTGCGCGCTCAGGTTCGCGGTCGAGGGCGACCGTGTCTCTGCGCCCGCCGAGCTGCGCTACTGGGACCCGATCGAGGCGGCAGCGGCCGCGCGCCGGACACCCTTCGCCGGCTCGTTCGAGGACGCCGTCGATGCACTCGAGAGCGTGCTCGGTCGGTCGGTCGCGCAGCGCATGGTTGCGGACGTGCCGCTCGGCGCGTTCCTGTCTGGGGGCATCGACTCGTCTGCGATCGTTAGTCTCATGGTGCGCGCTAACACCTCGACCGTGCGAACGTTCACCATCGGGTTCGCCGACGAGCGCTACAACGAAGCACCCGCCGCCCGGGCCGTGGCCAGGCATCTGGGTGTCGATCACACCGAGTTCACGGTCGAAGCGAAGCAGGCACTGGAGATCGTGCCCCGCCTCGCCGACATGTACGACGAACCCTTCGCCGACTCCTCGCAGATCCCGACCTACGTGGTGTCCTCCCTCGCTCGAGAGCACGTCACCGTGGCGCTTTCCGGCGATGGCGGCGACGAACTGTTCGGGGGCTACAACCGTTACCGGCTCGCCGGGAACATCTGGGAGCGCGTCGGATGGGTCCCTCCGGCGGTGCGCCAAGCGGTCGCGCGCGGCGTGCGGGTCGTGCCACCTGAACGCCTCGACGCGCTTGCATCCCTGCTCATCTCTCGGTCGTCGAAGCTTCGCGGCCTCCATGGAAGTGCCGGCGACCGGCTTCACAAGGCTGCCGGACTGCTGGCGCACCGAGACTCGGCAGCGCTGTACGACGGGTTCCTGACCTACTGGCCCGAACGTGTCGTCCTCGGGTCGAGCGAGTACCGGTACCCGATGCCTGACGAGGGGTCGGGGAGTTTCGTCGAGCGCATGATGTTGGGTGACACGGCTGGGTACCTGCCGAACGACATCCTCGTCAAGACCGATCGTGCGTCGATGGCGGCGAGCCTCGAGACGCGTGTCCCCATGCTCGATCCCGACGTCTACGCCTTGGCGTGGTCGATGCCGACCAAGTGGAAGGTTGCGAACGGAGAGGGCAAAGTCGTCCTGCGCGAGCTCCTTTCTCGTCACGTGCCACGTTCGCTGTTCGAGCGACCGAAGGCCGGCTTCGGCATACCGCTGGAGTCCTGGCTGCGCGGACCGCTCCGGGAGTTCGCCGACGACCTCCTTCAGCCCGATCGACTGCGACGCCAGGGTCTCCTGGACGCCGATCTCGTGGCGGCTCGATGGGCCGAGCACCGCAGCGGGCGGAGGAACTGGCAGCACCTCCTCTGGGCCGCGTTGATGTTCGAGCTGTGGTACGAGCGTTGGATGACTGCCGACGTCGCTCAGCCCGCACGGTGATCCGCGACGCTGACGGGCGCTTCTCCATTCCACGCGTCGATGCAAGGGCAGCGCATGCCTGGGCCTCGATCGCCTGGGTAATCCTCTGGTTGTTCTCCCTGCAGCTAGGTCCGGTGTACACGCTGCGGCTGAGGGCTGCTCCGCTGTCGGGCGACTTCATCGACGACTCGTCGGTGGCGCTCTGGTTCGTGACGCTGACCGTCGTGGGTTGGCTGTTGCGGTCGGTGGGTCGTTCAGTGGCTCGTCCGGTGCTGCCGGCCGTCGGTCGGGTGCACCACCTCTTCGTGGTTTGGTGGTGCGTCCTGGCGCTGTCGACGGTTTGGTCCGTGAACCGTGCGCGCACCTTCGTGCAGGTGGTGCTGCTGGCCGGCACCGCGGTCGCTGCGCACTGCGCCGCATCGTTGGTCGGGCGCGAAGGGTTTCTCGCCTCGTTGTGGATCAGCAGCCAACTCGGCGCCGTCATCGCCTATCGGGCGGTGACGGCGAAGTGGACGGGTTCGATCGACGAGTACGGGCAGTGGACCGGGATCTACTTCAACCGGAACTCGCTGGGTCCGGTCGCCGCGATGGGGATGCTGACCACGGTCGGCCTCATCGGCAGCGTCTACCGCTGGTCAGGGCGGCGGCGGGGGACCGTCGCGGTTCGGGCGGTAGCGATCACCGTCGGCACTGTGTTGTTCGCGATCGACCTTCGCCTCGCCCTGGGTGCCCGTTCCGTGACCTCGGCCGCAGCTGCCGTCGCCACGGTCG
>JAYVMH010000093.1:0-3993 GCA_043759015.1 Actinomycetota bacterium | reverse complement strand
ACCACCGACACGTACCCGAACCTTGCCAAGAAGTACGGCGAGGCCGGCATCCGTTGGTGCGCGATCGGCGATCGCAACTACGGCGAGGGATCCTCTCGCGAGCACGCAGCGATGGAGCCTCGGTTCCGTGGTGGCGTGGTGATCTTCGCCCGTAGCTTCGCCCGCATCCACGAGACGAACCTGAAGAAGCAAGGGCTCGTGCCGCTGACGTTCGCCGACCCGTCGACCTACGAGTTGATCGGTGAGGACGACAGGATCAACGTGCTCGACCTGCCGCCGAAGCCTGGCGAGAACATCCGCTGCCAGATCGTGAAGCCCGACGGCACCACGCTGGGCTTCGAGGGCAAGCACACGTTCAGCGACGAGCAGGTGGAGTGGTTCAGAGCCGGCTCGGCACTCAACGTGGTTCGCCGGAAGGTTGCAGAAGGCAGCACACACTGATGGAGATCGAGCTCGCGCTCCGCAGCAACGGCGCAGTTCGTGGCTTCACCAGCGATCCGGTCGACGACGCCGTGGTCGCGGCGATCCTCGACGATGCCCGGTTCGCGCCGAGCGGCGGCAACCAGCAGCCGTGGCGCGTCGTGGTGGTCAACGACAGCGCGGTGCGCGTTCAGCTGGCCGCGCTGATGCGTCCGGTGTGGCAGGAGTACCAGGGAGCCCAGCGCGCCGGCAAGCGGGCGTTCGCGTTCGGTAGGTCAACGGGCGACGCGCCGGTCGATGTGCCCAACGCGCTCATCGACGGGATCCAAGGCATCCCGGTGGTCCTCGTGGTTGCGGCCGACCTGACGAAGATTGCGATCATGGACGGCAACGTCACCGATCGTCCGCCGGTGGTGGGCGGCGCGAGCGTCTACCCGTTCTGCTGGAGCGTGCTGCTCGCGGCACGATCCCGTGGGCTCGGCGGTGTGATGACCACGTTCCTCGCCCGCGCGGAGGCCGCCGCGAGACCGCTCCTCGGCCTGCCCGAGCACCACGCGATCGTCGCCACCATCTTCCTCGGCGTCCCCACCCACCAGAACACCAAGCTCACGCGCCACCCCGTCGAGAGGTTCACCACCGTCGACCGCTTCGACGGGCCCACGTTCCCCACCTGACCCCATTCAGGTCGGGCGCGAAACCCCGACAAGTTCGTCGCAGGCTGTCCGGCCGCCGCACCCACGAGCGCGAAACCACGACGCGGACGCGCCATATCGCACCCGTGGGTGCAGGAACCGGACACCGGACACGCCCCTCGCTGGCCGTCCGAGCACCCCCTAGGGTGCGGGCATGATCGAGCGCATCGAACCAACGTGGACTGGGTCGACCAATGAAGCAGTCCCCGCGCGGCCAGTCGGCTGATCCCCTAGTGTTCGCACGATGAGCGCCGTCACCCGTCGCCTCCGCAGCGTCCCGACGCTGGTGGCCGCCGCGATGCTGTTGCTGATCCTGCTGCCGGTCTGGCTGCCCGCGGGAGTGCTGGTCGACTCGATGCGCGGCCGGTTCCGCCTGCCGACAGCACGGTTGCTCGGGTTCGGTCTGTGTTGGGCGTGGCTGGAGGTGGCGGGCGTGACCGTCGCGTTCGCACTCTGGTTGGTGCGGCGCGCCGACGACGAAGCCGCCCACTTCCACCTGCAGCGATGGTGGGCTGCCCGGCTGATGGCCGCGCTGCGCGTCACCACGGGCATCACGGTCGACACGGCAGATGCGACTTGTTTGTCGCCCGGCCCAGCGATCATGCTCAGCCGACATGCCAGCCTCGCGGACTCGCTCCTCAGCGCCTGGGTGATCACGACGGTGGCAGGGATGAACCCGCGCTACGTGCTCAAGCGCGAGCTGCTCGTCGACCCATGTCTCGACATCGTCGGCAACCGCCTCCCGAACCACTTCCTCGACCGCGAGTCGCCCGATTCGACCGCGGAGCTCGCCGCGCTGTCCGCTCTGTCGGCCGGCCTCGAGCACGACCAGATCGCCGTCATCTTTCCTGAAGGCACCCGCGCGTCGGACGCCAAGCGGAGCCGCGCACTCGAGCGGATCCGCCAGAGCGATCCTCGACGTGCGGAGCACCTCGCCGGGCTACAACACCTCCTCCCGCCAAGGCCGGCCGGAACCGTGGCGCTCGCGACCGGGTGCCCCACCGCTGACTTCGTCGTCGCGTGGCACGTCGGATTCGATGGTCTCGACACGTTCGGCGGCGTGCTTCGACACCTCCGTCACCGGCCGCGTCCGGCCGAGTTCCATGCCCGGCGTGTTGCCCGCAGCGACGTCCCCGACGGTGACGCGTTCACGCACTGGCTGGACGAACAGTGGCTGGAGAGCGATCGCGCAGTCCACGCGCTGCTGCAGCAGGAAAGGAACCGATGAGCGCCGTCCAATCTGCCCTCGCCACCTCCGCCGTCGTCATCGTCGTCTTGATGCTCTGCACGTGGGTCACGAGCCTCGTCGTCGAGAACGCCTCGATCGTCGACATCGTGTGGGGGCTCGGCTTCGTACTCGTGGCATGGGCCGTTCGGCTGCACGTCGACGACGGACCCGCACTCCGACAGAACCTCCTGGTCGGCATGACGACGATGTGGGGCTTGCGCCTGGCGATCTACCTCGGCCGGCGCAACCACGGCAAGGAGGAGGACTACCGGTACAGGGCGATGCGCAAGCACTGGGGTCCCCGCTTCCCCGTGATCAGCCTGGTCACTGTGTTCGGGCTCCAGGGCGTGTTGATGTTCATCGTGTCGCTGCCGGTGCAGCTCGGCCAGACTCGTCGCCAGCCCGCCGTCGGCGCCCTGGCCTGGGTCGGCGTCGCGCTGTGGGCCGGCGGCCTGTTCTTCGAAGCGGTCGGCGATTTCCAGCTCGCCTCGTTCAAGTCGAACTCCGCCCACAGCGGCTCCGTGATGAGCTCCGGCTTGTGGAAGTACACGCGGCACCCCAACTACTTCGGCGACGCCTGCGTGTGGTGGGGCATCGGACTGGTGGCCGCCGAGACCGCTGCGGGCAGGTGGGCGCTCATTGGCCCGTTCGTGATGACGGTGCTTCTCGTGCGAGTCAGCGGCAAGGCGCTGCTGGAGCGCTCGTTGCGAAAGCGCAAGCCCGAGTACGACGACTACATCGCCCGCACGAGCGGATTCTTCCCACGCCCGCCGAGGCGGCAGCCGCGCTGATCGAACGCGCCGAGGGCGGCGCGCCGGCGCCTCAGTCGACGCCTCAGTCGACGCCCGGACGACGGACAGCCTCATTGCTGGCGTCGCCCTTCTTGCCGGGCGGCATCGCGAGGGCGATCTCCGCGGCGGAGGGCTCGCCCGCTTGCCTGCTCTCGGGCGGTAGCAACGCCATGATCGCTTTCATGATCCGCTTGGTGTCCGCGTCGGCGCTCTTGTACCCGAGCTTCACCTCGCTGCCGACGGTGACCGTCACCGTGGGTGGCGTCACCACGTTCAGCACGTTGGGCACTCGAGCCGACCGCGGCCACACCTTCTCGGTGCCCCACAGGCCAATGGGGATCACGGGTGCCTTCGACATCGCGGCCAGGCGCGCTGCGCCCCAGCGACCCTTCAACATCGGGTCGTAGAACGCTCGGCCGCGCGGAATGGTGCCCTGTGGCATGAGCGCCACGAGATCCCCGTTCTCCAGCGCCTCGACCGCAGCCTGGAGTGGCGCATCGCTGCCCGTGCCGCGTTCGACCCGGATGCCACCCATCGCCGTCGCGATCTGGCCGACGAACGGCGCATCGAACACCTCCTTCTTGCCGAGGAAGCGCACCGTCCGTTCCGTTCGCGCGATCGCCATCGCCAGCGCGGCCGGGTCGAAGTAGCTGCGATGGTTGCCGACGATGATCGCCGCGCCGGTGACAGGGATGTTCTCGGTGCCGACGATCTGCATCTTGGCGAAGGGGAAGAACAGCGGATGAGTGAAGCTGAGTGCGAGGCGCTGCAGTTCGAGGTTGATCACGGGGACACGAGCCATCGATGACACCCTTTCGCGGGCGGAACGAGCGCCGGCTGCAGCACCGGACAGGTCGAGCGT
>JAYVMH010000092.1:0-3997 GCA_043759015.1 Actinomycetota bacterium | reverse complement strand
CCCGACGTGACAGCGCGGCTACCGATTCGCGTCGCCGGGATCCCCCACGACATGCCCATCGCAAAACCACTGACAGGGCCAAGAGCCGGCAAGTCGCCCCAGATCTGACCCGGGGAGTGCCCTCCGATGAAAAGTCCACGGTGCGTGCCCGGCTGATGCCATGACGGCGCCCACAAAGGGCTCTCGGCACATGCTCTGACCAGGCGAGTGACATCGAATGAAAATTCTCAGTGACACTCCATGAAAGCTCACAGTTGATGTAGCGCAGCGCTCACCAATCAAGCGGTTCGTGATCCAGCCCGACGGCACCGGTCTCGTGCAAGTCACCGATTGGGAGGACATCCTCGCTGCGACCTGGTCGCCCGACGGCACGCGGTTCGACGTGACGCTCCACAAAGGCACGCCAGAGGACCAAGTGTACACGATGGCCACGGATGGCTCGGACGTGGTGCAGTTGACCACGAGCGACGACTTCGCCGCCGACTCGCAGTGGTCGCCCGACGGCTCGAAGTTGCTGGCGGTCCATGGCGAGGGAACACCGCGCAAGTACTCCCTGATCGTCATCGACGTCGCGTCGAGGACCGTGACCCAGGTGACGCCGGATCAACTCGCCGAGTACACGGCGGCGTGGGTGCCGAGCTGAATGGCGAGGGCCCGACCGCGAGACCGCGGTCGGGCCCATGCCGTGTCGGTGACGTAGTAGTGACTCAGTCGTTGTCGCCGCCGCCGTTGTCGCCGCCGCCGTTCGTGGTGACGGTGGTGGCGTTCGTGCCGCCGTTCTTGCCGCGGCGCTTGGTGTTGGTCGTGGGCGCACCGTTCGCCCCGCCGTTCGCTGTGCCCGTAACGGCGCCGGTGGCAGTGCTGCTGGCGGTCTCGTTCTCGACTTCGCTGGCTTCAGTGGGCTCGCTTGCTTCGGGGGGCTCGCTGGCCTCCACGCTCGTGATGGTCCCGCCGACCGAGCCGGGCGTGATGGCTTTTGCCAACTTTCCGACCGAGTTGCTCCCGGTCTTGTTGACAGACGGTGTGCGGTGGCCTCCGCCGGAGGCCGCGGCCAGGCCTGCTGCGCCGAGGACGAGCAGTCCGCAGACGGCACTGACGGCGATGATGCGACGCTGGTGGTTCATGGTGGATGGTTCCTTTTCGGGTCGGGTCCGCCTCCACTGCAGCTGACACGCCCGTTGCCCCTCGAACGCTTTGTGGATACCCGTTCTTGGACAACCGTTGGCAAAGCAGGACAAGATTTGGAGAAGCTCTGGGTCGGAATCGGGGTGCGAAGATCCCTCGGGTGCCGTCGGGGGCCACCGTTTGGCACCTAACGTTGGCACGATGCGAGGTCGTGTGGTGTGGGTGATCGCTGCCGCGATACTCACCGCGGGGTGCAGTTCGACGAGTGCGCTCCAGCACACCTCCACCACATCGGAGCCGACGACGACCTCGACGTCCATCAACACGTCAAGGGCTACGACGACGACTACGACTACGACTACGACAACGACTACGACAACGACGGCCACGACGGTGCCGATCACGATCGTGCCCGAGGGTGGCTTCGCCGATGTCGTCGCCGCGGCACTGCTCGGTCCGGTGCCCGTCGATGCTCACGTGAAAGGTGCCGGAGCGGACGAGCCGGTGATCTACCACGATGGCTGCCACCTGTCGTGGCAAGCGGTGGTGCCGAAGTTGTGCGTGTTCGGCGATCCGAACAGCACGACGGTGATCGTGCTCGCCGGCGACTCGCACGCCGCCCACTGGTTCGGTGCGTTCGAGGAGGCCGCGAAGGCGAACGACTGGAAGCTCGTGACCGTCACCAAGTCGGGTTGTCCGATCGCAGATGTGCACATCTACCGGGCCCTCACCGGCTCGACGTCGAACGACCCGTACGTTGCTTGCGATCAGTGGCGAACCAACGCAGAGTCGTTCATCCGCAGCCTTCACCCCTCCGTCGTCGTGTTCCCCATGCTCTCGCGCAGGGCCGTGATCGGTCACCGGTCACCGGCGCTCGACGCCTGGCGTGCCGGCCTCGGCCGATCCATCGCCGCGATCAGCGCGCCCGGCGTCAAGGCGCTGGTGATCGGCGACACCCCGCTCACCAGAGGGCAGCAGGTTCCGCCATGTGTCGCGGCGCACCTCGCCGACGTGTCGGTCTGTGCGAACACCCGCGCCAAGGCGGTCGAGTCGGACCGGCTGGAGGCCGAACGCGCCGCGGCGGGCGATCACAGTGCGCTCTTCGTCGATCCGTCGGACTGGATCTGCGCGGCGACCATCTGCCCGGTGGTCATCGCCGGCGAGGTGGTCTACCGGGACGAACACCACCTCACGGACCGGTTCTCCCGCTACCGGTCGCCTCAGGTCGCCGCCGCGGTCATGCTGGCGCTCGAGGGTCCCGACGCGCACTGAACGTCAGCGAAGCAATCGCACCGACGGTGCCGGGCGCGCCTTCCACGTGAGGCGTACGCGCCCCGCGCGGCGCACGTGGTTCGCGAGCGCGGGACGGAAGCAGGCGAGCACCTCACCGCCCTCGTCGCGAACCGATGGGTAGACGATGCCCATCGAGCCGGCGTCGACCAGCGTGTCGGCAAGTCGCTGCGACGCACGGTACGAATCGGGGTCGAGGCACGCGGTGGCGCGTGTGGTGCGTGGCCCGCGCAGGTCGTGAAACGTGCCATGAAAGTCGGCGACGAAGTCGCGGTAGAGGCATGTCACGTTCCAGTAGTCGGTCTCCTCCAGCTCCACCGTCTTGTGGAAGACGACCTCGGCGATCGAAGTTCGCAGCACGCGGCCCGCATACCAGGCGCCGCGCCCGGGGCCGCTGAATCGCGCGCCGAGCGGATTCGGATAGCAGTAGGCGGCGTTCACGATCGGCCACTCAGGTGTGCCGTACACCAACTCGTCGACGTGGATGCCGCTGGGGATGCGACCGTGCTGGACGAGCACGCGGCGACTGGTGGCGGCCGCGAGCGCGACGAGGTCGTCCACGTCGTTCCCGTCCGAGAGCGTGGCGAGGATCGGTGCATCCGACGTGGCGTAGGCATCCGGGATGAGCCGGTGCGTGTCGTCCCAACGAACCTCGTGCTGCGGTGGCCGGCGTGCGCTCATCCGCCGCGACGAGCATCGAGCAGCGCGCGAGTGCGATCCATCGCCGGGATGCCACCGTCGAGCAGCACGTCGAGCGGCCGGCGCCCACCGAACAGCAGGTTGGTGTTGGGCCGCGCCACCCACTCGTCGGCGAGCGGGCTCTTGGGGTACAGCACGTGGAGCGCCGTGTAGATGCCGAGGAGGTACGACACACGGGTGAGACGATCGACGCCCAGATCGCGAGGCGGCTTGTTCGCCCACGCGTGCCAGGTGCTCGCCGGCACGTCGCCCAGGAGCACGCACACCTGATCGACGGTGAGTGCCCACGCCCGAGCAAGGCGTTGCATGCTGCGCACCGCGGGCGCCGTGAGACGCGTTCGCTCGGCGCCGCGTCGGAGATCGGTGTTGGGCGCGAGCTCGAAGCGGCTGTCGGGATACCGGACTGCGTTCGTCACGAGAGCCTCCTGTTCATCGGCGGGCACCGGCGGCCACGGCTCGTGTCGGTGAGCGACGAGTACCGATGGTGGAAGTGTAGTGCTCCGGATCGGGAGTCTCAAGTCTCTTGATCTAGAGCAGTTGTTGTCGCGACGCAGATGTCGATGGCCGCGCTCACAGGGCGCTGTACAGGGCGTCGATGGGAGCCCGGTTGCGCGTGCTCGGCCAGCGAGGAATCACGTGGTTCATCACGTACCCGAACCCGATCTTTGCATCCGGGTCGCCGAAGCCGAGTGCGCCGCCGGTACCGAAGTGACCAAACGACCGGGGGCTGGTGCCGAGCGGTCGGCGTTCGCTCGTGGGCACGAACCCGAGGCCGATCGCAACCTCCTCGCCGAGCACAGGGTACGGGCCCTGAGCCTGCACCCTTGTCGCTTCGGCGAGCATGCCGGTCGACAGCAGTCGGCCGGGCTCCACGATCGCCGAG
>JAYVMH010000091.1:0-4002 GCA_043759015.1 Actinomycetota bacterium | reverse complement strand
CCACAGGTGTGTGGAGAACTCACTCGAACACCGGCGCGACCAGGTCCATGTCCTCCAGGCAGTGGCGCGGCGGCGGCGGGTCCTCGTCGGGAGCCAGTATCAGCCGGATCTCCAATCCACATATGGAACAGCGGTAGCGCACGTTGATCCTGCGCATCTCACCCGTGGGGGGCGGCGGCGGGAGCGGCGTGGTGATGCTGCGGAGCATGCCGATCCCTGTTTTCCACAGGAAGAGGCCGCCCAGCACCCCGAGGCCGACCCAGATGATCGTCGACAGCGCGGGCATGGCTCTCAGGTTAACGACACGTTCAGCCCATGCCGTTCAGCCCATGCCGTTCAGCAAAGGGCTCAGCCCATCCGTTCGATGATGGTGGCGTTGGCCATGCCGCCGCCCTCGCACATCGTCTGCAGCCCGTAGCGGCCGCCGGTGCGCTCCAACTCGTTGAGCAGGGTGGTCATCAGTCGGGCGCCTGAGGCACCGAGCGGATGGCCGAGGGCGATGGCCCCACCGTTGACGTTGACCTTGCTCATGTCGGGGTGGAGCTCCTTCTCCCACGCGAGCACGACGGAGGCGAACGCCTCGTTGATCTCGACCAGATCGATGTCGTCCATCGTGAGCCCGGCCTTGGCGAGGGCCCTCACCGTGGCGGGGATCGGTGCGCTCAGCATCAGCCGCGGGTCGTCGCCGGCGAGCGCGAAGCTCACGAACCGGGCCCGCGGCCGCAGGCCGAGGTGGCGGGCGCGCTCTTCGCTCATGATCAGCATCGCCGCCGCACCGTCGGTGATCTGCGACGAGTTGCCGGCGGTGACCCTGCCGCCTTCTTCCTCGGTGCGGAACGCCGGCTTCAGCGCCCCGAGCGTCTCCATCGTGGTGTCGCGGAGCCCTTCGTCGACGGTCATGTACTCGCCGTCGGCACCGAGCACGGGGATGATCTGGCCCATGAACCGACCCTCGTCGGTGGCCTGGCGCGCCAGTTGCTGCGAGCGCGCCCCGAACCGATCCATGTCGTCGCGGGTGATGCCCCACTTGTCGGCGATCAGCTCGGCGGAGATGCCCTGGGGCACGAGCCCGCCCTCGGGTGCGTACCGAGCACTGACGGCGGGTCCGAACGGGAACCCGAACTTGCCGTCGGCCATCGCCGAGCCCATCGGCACTCGAGTCATCACTTCCACGCCGGCAGCCACCACGACGTCGTAGGCGCCGGCGATCACGCCCTGCGCCGCGAAGTGAGCGGCCTGCTGGCTCGACCCGCACTGACGGTCGATGGTGGTGGCGGGCACGGAGTCCGGCCAACCGGCGGCCAGGACCGCGTTGCGGCCGATGTTGAACGCCTGCTCGCCGACCTGCATCACGCAACCCATCACGACGTCGTCGACCGTGCCAGGGTTCACGCCTGTGCGACCCTGCAGGGCCTTCAACGTCTCGGCGGCGAGGTCGACCGGGTGCCAGTCCTTCAGCTTGCCGTTGCGCCGACCGAGCGGGGTGCGAACAGCATCGACGATGACTGCAGTGGTCATGAGGTCTCCTTGGTGACGACGCGCTTCAGTGCGACGTCGCGAAGTCTGCCCTCCGGAGTCGAATCGCCCGAAATCGGACGGGGACGTTCAATCCAGCTTTCCCAAGACGCGCTGCAGGTTGGCGATGTCGGTATCGGTGAGATGCTGGGCGAACTGCTGCTGCACCGTTCGGCGGAACGTGATGTTCGCGTCGCGCCACGCCGTGCGACCCGCCGCCGTCAGCGTCACCGAGACCGCCCGCCGGTCGTCGGGCAACGGCGTGCGCTTGCGCCGCACCATGCCCTCGTCCTCCAACCGGTCGAGCCGGCGCGAAAGGCTCGAGGGCACCTCGTCGAGCGCCTCGCACAGGTCGTGCACGCGCAGGGTTCCCCCGGCATCGCGGATGGCCGTCATGCATTCGAACCACGGCAACGACACGTCGTGCTCCTGGGAGAGCTGTTGATCGAGCCGACGTTGCAGCACCGTGGACGAGGTGCACAGCTGACGCCACAGCGCGATCCGCTCGGCGTCCAGGCGCGGCATGTCAGGCGGTGGCTTTGAGCGCCGCGCCGAACGCCGCGAGCGCAAGGTCGATCTCGCGCTCGTTCACCACCAGCGGCGGCATCCACCGAAGCACCTTGCCGTAGGTGCCCGCGTTCATCAGGATCAGGTGCCCTTCGTCGAGGCAGTGCTTGGTGACCGCGGACACGCGGGCTGCGTCGCTGAACTCGGTGCCCACCATCAGGCCCAGACCCCGCACCTGGGTGATCACCGGATGCTCCTTCTGCAGCTCGCGGATGCCGGCCTGCAGTTGTGCGCCGCGTTCGATCACGTTGGGCAGGAAGCTGGGGTCCTGCATGATCTCGATCGTCGCCAACGCGGCGGCGCACCCCATCGCGTTACCGCCGTACGTGCCGCCGTGGCTGCCGGTGGGCCACCTGTCGTCGAGCTCTCGGCGTGTGCCGAGCGCCGCGAACGGGAAGCCACTGGCGATCCCCTTGGCCATGCAGATGATGTCGGGCTCGATGCCGTAGTGCTCGACCGCGAACATCTTGCCGGTGCGACCGAAGCCGCTCTGCACCTCATCGGCGATGAACATGATGCCGTGCTGGCGGCAGCGCTCGACGATGCCGTGGATGAACGCGGGAGGGGCGGGGATGTAACCACCCTCGCCGAGCACCGGCTCGAGGATCACCGCCGCGGTCTCCTCCGGCGCCGTCATCGACTTGAGCAGATGGTCGAAGCCGAACAGCGCACGGGCGACCTCGGCATCCTGGTCGGCGTCCATCGGGTCGGGGTAGGGGGCCACGAACACGCCCGCGGGCAGCGGCGAGTGACCGGCGCGGTAACTGGTCTTCGATGTGGTCATCGCCATCGCCATGTGCGTGCGGCCGTGGAAGCTGCCGCTGAACACGATCGTGTGCGGACGCTTGCTGACCTGCTTGGCCAGCTTGATCGCGCCCTCGGTGATCTCCGCCCCGGAGTTGGCGAAGAAGAACGTGTCGATGGCACCGGGCGTGAGCTCGGCCAGCTTGGCGGCCAACGGCTCGAGCAGGTCGTGCTTGAACACGTTCACCTGGGCGTGGATGAAGCGGTGCGCCTGCGCGGCGATCGCCGCCGCGACCTTCGGGTGGGCGTGACCGGTGGAGTTCACGGCGATGCCGGCCGCGAAGTCGAGGTACTCCTCGCCGGAGGTGGTGGTGACCCAGCAGCCCATTCCGTGCGACACCTCCAGTGGTGTGACGGAGAACCAGACGTTGGAGAGATGTGACGACGCCATCATGCCGGGAAGCTTACGACGCCCACTTCAGGGCTGTCGAAGGCGGCGGCGAGCACGTCGGCGTAGGTGTCGGCGAGGTGGAACGTCATCTCGGCGCGGACACGCTCGGGCACGTCCTCGAGATCGGGTCCGTTGCGCTTGGGCAGCACCACTTCGGTGAGGCCGGCCCGATGCGCCGCGAGCACCTTCTGCTTGACGCCGCCGATCGGCAGCACCTTGCCCTGCAGCGTGATCTCGCCGGTCATGCCGACGGTGGGCTTGACAACCTTGCCCGTGAACAGGCTGACCAGCGCGGTGACCATCGTGACACCGGCCGACGGACCGTCCTTGGGCACGGCACCGGCCGGCACGTGGATGTGCACGCGCTTCGACAACGTGTCCTTGTCCACGCCGAGCTCGTCTGCGTGAGAACGTACGAAGCTGAGTGCGATGTGCGCACTCTCCTTCATCACATCCCCGAGTTGGCCCGTCAGCGTGAGCGTCGGCTCGCCCTGCTGGGTGAGGGGGAACGCGGTGGTCTCGATGAACAACACGTCGCCGCCCATGCCCGTGACGGCGAGCCCGGTGGCGATGCCCGGCAGGTTGGTGCGTTCCGGCACGGCGTCGTCCACCTTCTGCCGGCCGAGCCACTCGCGGAGGCCTTCGGCGCCCACGACGACGGGCGGCTGTCGTGCACCGGTGGCCACCTTGGCCGCCACCTTGCGCGTCAGCTTGCCGAGCTCGCG
>JAYVMH010000090.1:0-8824 GCA_043759015.1 Actinomycetota bacterium | reverse complement strand
GGCACGACCATCGAGCAGCTCGCCGAGATCGCCGTGTCCGCCCGATTCAACGCCGCCGACAACCCCGAGGCGTTTGCGCCGACCCGATCACCGTCGCCGACGTGCTCGACGGGCCGATGATCGCCGACCCGTTCACCAAGCTCCAGTGCTGCATCCGCTCCGACGGCGCGGCAGCGGTGATCCTCGTCGCCGAGGACCGGGTCGCCGACCTCCCGGGAAAGCCGGTGTGGATCCCTCGGCACCGGAGAGAGCACGTCGCACATTTCGATGGGCCAGTGGGCCGACTTCACCACCGGGCCCGCCGCAGCAGCCGGGAAGATGGCGTTCGCCCGCGCCGGCCTGACACCGGCTGACGTGGACGTGTGCGAGCTGTACGACGCGTTCACCTACATGCTGCTCGTGACCCTAGAAGACCTCGGGTTCTGTGGCCGCGGCGAGGCCGGACCGTTCGTGGCCGACGGTCGGCTTCGCCTCGGCGGGGCGCTGCCGACGAACACCGACGGCGGCGGTCTGTCGGCCTGCCACCCCGGCCAGCGCGGTCTGTTCCTGATCGTCGAGGCCACCCGGCAGCTGCGCACCGAGGCCGGCGCGCGCCAGGTGCCCGATGCCCGGATCGCCTGCGTGAGCGGCACCGGCGGGTGGTTCTGCTCCAACGGCACGATGCTGCTCGGCGCATGAACTCGACGGAGGTCGTCGACGACGGTAAGGACGCGTTGACCGGCAGCCGAGTGATGACGGGCCAGCTGCTCTGGGACGCCGACGTGCTGCACCCGAGCTCGGGCGTCGCGGCTGGCTGCGCTTATCAATCCGGCGCGTCGCCCGACGTCCGCCACGACGTCAGCAGGGCCGGTGCGGCGTCGACGTAGGAGAGCGGGTCGACGAACAGGTGCTGGGTCGCCCCGTTGATGTCGCGCAGGCACCGACCGAGCGGATGCGGCTCGCGCAGCGCTGCGGTGCCGGCCCAGCGGTAGCAGTTCGCCACCACCTCGGCGGCGACCCGGTGCACGTACGTGAGCGCCTGGCGGAACCGTTGGCGCTGCTCATCAGTGAGCTCGCCACCGGCATCGAGCGTGGCCTGTGCGCTGCGGATCACCTCGTACAGGTAGGCGCGCGCCGCCTGGTGCATCGCCTCGTGATGAACGAAGTCGTGCAGGAACAGCGGATGGGCACCGACCCCTTCGCGGTACCCGAGTCGCTTCTTGCCTGGCGCCGACCGCGCGATCTCCTCCAGTGCCCGCGCCGAGATGCCCAGGGCGACGGCGCCGTGCCCCACCGCCGACAGTCCGTGGATGCCGACCTCGAAGTGGCGGCCACCGCGACGCGGTGTGCGCAGCATCACCTCGACGGTGAAGTCCTCGCCCACGAACTGCTCGGGCACCTCGTAGTCGAAGCTCCCGGTGCCGGCCAACCCGAGCACGTCCCAGTTGCCGGTGAGCTCGGCGGCGTGGCGGGGCACCACGAGCACGCGGACCTCGGCCAGCCCGGACGGCAGCCGCCGCGGCTTGCCGTCGTCCTGCACCACGAGCGTGCCGGCGGCGAGCCAGTCGGCATGCCCCGAGCCGCTGCCGAAGTGGTAGCTGCCGGAGCCCCGGTAGCCGCCGTCGACAGCCACGCTGGAACCGCCCGGCGCGAGCATGCCAGCCACCACGGCGCGCCCGCGACTGGCCCCGAAGATCGCCTCGACGGCGCTGTCACCGACGTGGGCGGCGACGAACGCGCCCGCCGTAGCGTTGGCCATCACCGCCCATCCGGTGGAGCCGTCGGCCCGGCTCAGGGTCTCGATGACCTGGATGGCGGTGACTAGGTCGGCGCCTCCGCCGCCGGCCTCCGCCGGCACCATCGCTGCGAACATCCCGGCGTCGCGCAGCTCGGTCACGAGCGAGTTCGGCAACGTGCCGGTGCGTTCGGTCTCGTCGGCCGTCCGTCGGATGAGCGCGTCGAGATCGTTCGCCTGCTCGACGAGCGGGTGCTCGGTCACGAGCCTCCCGCCACCGGGCGGAACACCGGGGCCGACCACGCCTCGGTGAGCTCGCGGTAGGCGACTACCACGGGCATGCCGACGGCGAGCGCGTCGTGCTCGCAATCGACGATGTTGGTCATGAGACGCGGCCCCTCGTCCAGCTCCACGATGGCGGGCACGTAGGCGCCCCACTGGTCGAACGGCGCGAGGTCGTTTCGGTGCACGATCGAGTACGTGTACACCGTGCCGCGACCGCTGACCTCGAACCACTCGACGCCCTCGCTCCAGCACGACGGGCAGAACGGACGCGGGTAGTGGTGCAGCTTGCCGCAGGCGTTGCACTTCTTGACGAGCAGGCGACCCTGCCCGGCTGCGTCCCAGTACGGCCGGGTCTCCTCTTCCACGGTGGGGATCTCGCGTCCGTCAGCCATCGGCTCGTGTCCTCTCGTCGTTCGTGCGGGCCGCCCGCTCGGCGAGCGCTCCCCTGTCGATCTTCATCATCGGGGTCTGCGGCAGCGCGTCGACCAACACGAGCCTGTCGGGCGCCTTGTAGTCGGCCAGCCGGGAACCGACCCACGCGCGCAGCTCGGCGAGCGTCGGTGGGCAGCGCAGATCAGTGGGCACCACGAGGGCGACGCCGACCTCGCCGATGACGGGCGCCGGCGAGCCGACGACGGCGGACCCGTCCACCGCCGGATGCTCGGCGAGCACGTGCTCGACCTCGAGCGGGTGCACGTTGCAGCCGCCCCGGAGGTACATGTCGCCCTCCCGGCCGACGAGCACCAGGTTGCCGTCGGCGTCGATCCGGCCGAGATCGGAGCTGTGCAGCCATCCCTCGGCGTCGAGCGCCGCCGCGGTGAGCTCCGGGTCGTGCCAGTAGCCGCGCATCACGCAGGCGCCGCGCACGCGCACCCGGCCGACCTCGCCCGCCTCCACCGGGCCACCGTACGCGTCGACGAGCGAGATCGCCATGCCCGCCTGCGGTCGACCGACGCTGCGGTGCTGCGCTTCGGGCGAGTCGTCCGGTTCGGTGCCGGTGATGCTCGGCGACTCGGTCATTGCGTACCGGACGACGAGCGGGCACCCGATCGTCGCCGTCACCCGCTCGAGCAGCTCGGGCGCCGCCGGCGCGGTGGCCACCAGCCCGAGGCGCACGTGCGAGAGATCGGCCTCGACGACGCCCGGTTCGTCGAGCAGCTTGGCCCACTGCGCCGGCACCCCGCCGGCGACGGTGATCCGCTCGTCGACCAGCAGCCGAAGCATGTCGGCCGCCCGCCACGGCGTCGGGGTGAGCACCGCCGTTGAGGCCCACGCGAGCTGGTCCCAGACCTTGGCCATGAACCCGGCGTGGGCGAACGGCGTGCCGGCCAGCTTGACGTCGTACGGCCGGCTCATCGCACCGGCGCTGGCGACGGCGGCCTGCAGGTTGCGGTGGTCGAACCAGGCACCCTTCGGCAGACCGGTGGTGCCGCTCGTCCAGATGATGACGGTCGGGTCGGTGGGCTGGCGGTCAGCGCGCCCAGCCCCGACGCCGATCCCGGCGCCGGGTGCGGAGCACAGCGCCGGCAGCTCGGCCCGCTCGATCACCGGCACACCGGCGGCCGGGCCGGCGGCGAACGACGCCCGATCGAGGAGCACCAGTGCGGGGTCGGCCCGCTCGAGGATCGACCGGAGCTCCCGCTCCCCTAGCCGGGCGTTGAGGCCGGTGACGACTGCGCCGGCCAGCGTGATCGCGCCGTAGGCGACCGCGTAGTCGATCGACGTCGGCAGCATGATCGCCACAACCTCGCCGGGCTGCACCCCTCGCTGCACCAGGACGCGGGCGAGCGCACCGGCCCGCTGCGCCCAGCCGGCGAACGTCAGCCGGTCGGTGCCGTCCACGAAGGCCACGCGGTCGCCGTGCTGGTCGGCGGCGGCCAGCAGCGCGTCGGCCAACGTGGCGTGGACGCCGACGAGCGGCGGTACGACAGCGACCTCGTCCCGCGCTCCCAGGTCCACGGCCCGACTGTACCTTTGACAGATCCGTCAAGTCAGGGGGCGACGATGCGATCGACCACGTTCACCACGCACGGCACGACCGTCCCGGGGGCCGGCGATGAGGGGCGGCCCACACGTGGTGCACCTCGACGACGTTCCGGCCGAGGAGATGCTGCGCTTCGAGTTCGCCGACGGCCACACCGCCTCGATCTGGGAGAAGTGGATCGAGATGTCGCCGCGCTACTTCGCCTTCTGGAACAAGTGGGACCCGGGCGCGATGACGCCCCGGCACGGCCACACCGGCGACCACATCAACCTGATCCTCGCCGGCGAGATCCGATGCGGTGACGTGGTGTGCGGCCCGGGCACCCACGTCATGCTGGAATGGGGCGACCTGTTCGGCCCGTGGGAGGCCGGCCCGGACGGGTGCGAGCTGTACGGCTTCATCGCCGGTGAGGGGTACGCCCTTCTCCGGGGATCCGGGTGCCTTCGCCGCGCTCCTCGCCGAGCGTGGCGCCCGCATGCTGTCGGTGCCGATGCCGACCCGTCTGCCGCCGTGGGCGGTCGCCAAGTACGCACCGCAGGGCGGCGTCACCAACTGGACGGTGCCGGCCGACGACTGACGGCCGTCCGTCGGTCCGCCGGCAGCGTCGGTCACCCGAGCAGCGACCGCCCGAGCGGCTGCATGCGGTGGTGTGTCGCCATCGCCGAACCGACCGGGCCCATCAGCGCCTTGTAGCGCTGGGCCCGCCGGCCGAACAGCGCGACGAGCTCCGGATCGTGGCGCCCCTCGTCCTCCAGGACGAACCGCTCGAGCGTCGCCTCGGCCGCGCCCCAGTCGGCGACCACGCGACCGGTGAGCTGGCCGACCTCCTCGCGGTCCTCGGCCTGCAGCTCGGCGCCGATCTGATCGAAGCGCTCGAGGTGTCGGGCGAGGCGGAACGAGATGCGCACCTGGTAGGCGACGAACGGGTCCTCCACCGAGATGCTGCGCAGCGAGCGGGCCAGGTGCTCGTGCGGTCCGGACACCGGCGTGGGCGTCGGCTCGGGAACCACGATCGGCTCGACGTCGACACCGAGGTACTCGGCCATCGTCTCCACCGCATGCAGGTTCGTCTCGCTCACCCACTGGGCGTAGGTCATGTAGTCGGTGTCGGGGATCGGGCGGGCCAGCGGCGCATGGAACGACAGCTGGTTGCTGAGCGTGAAGAACAGGTGGTGGAACTGGATCGCCGCGAGGTCGACCGGGCGGCCGGTCAGCTCGGCGTAGCGGTCGTACAGGCGGTCGAAGTCACCGAACGGGATCACCGTGTCGCGCATCCGCCAGGCGGCAAGGTCCATCATCGGGTCGCCGACGTGGCCGAGCTCGACGTCGATCAACGACACGAGGTGTCCCTCCTGGTGGTGGAACTGGCCCGAGTCCCACACCACGGCCGACTCGCGGGCGGTAGGCGGCAGCGGGTGGCGGCGAAGCCACCCGAGCACGAACTCCATGAGCGGATCGGGCCGCACCTTCGTGTCCATGTAGACCCGCTCCATCCGCCGCAACCCGACCGACGCCGCCTCGTTCGGCGAGCCTGCGGCCACGACACCGGCCGCCTTGAACGGGCCGGTCGGCAAGGCGTGCACCCGGGCCAGGACCTGCAGGTACTCGTCGACGATCGTGTCGCGCTCGGCATCCGTGCATTCGGCGAAGTCGGGCCGGCCAGGGACGGTAGCCATCGCGTACGCGCGCGGCTCGTCGCACCAGCCGTGCACCTCGGGCACCGGGATGCCGTGCTCGAACAGGAGCCGCTGGAAGAGCATCTCGTGCTCCAGCGGGAACACGAGCGGTGTGTCCGAGCGCTCGCCGCGCACGACGACCCGCTCGATCGTTCCGTGCCGGTCGACGTCGGCGAACCACATCGGCCGCCACCGTGGCTGGCGCGCCCACGAGACGACGCGGCCGCCGAGTCGCGATTCGAGCCACGCGACGACGAGGTCGTCGCGGTGGCGGGTGCCGTCGGTGTCCGTCTGCTTGGTCATGTTCCTGTCCTTCGGTCGGGCGCTGACGCGCCTAGAACGTGGTGCCGCCGTCGATGTTCACGAGCGCCCCCGTGAGGTAACCGGCCACCGGCGAGAGGAGGAACGCGATCAGCGCACCGACCTCATCCGGGCGGCCAGGACGACCGAGGGCGACGTCGAGCCCCCATTCCTCCAGCATGACGTGTTCCAACGCCTCGTCGTACGGCAGGCCCTTGGCATCAGCGGCCTGGCGGCGAATGGCGGTGAGCGCCGCCGTCTCGATCGCGCCCGGGGCGATGCAGTTGGCGCGCACGCCGTCGCGCCCGTACGCGCGGGCGATGCCCTTGGTGAACGTGGCGACGGCGCTCTTCATCGAGGTATACGGGAGCCGGGCGATCTCGGGGGCGCGCACGGAGTAGGCGGCTGTGGTGACGATCGCACCGCGCGCGCGCACGAGGTGCGGCAGCGCCGCTTCCACGACGCGCGTGGTACCCAGCACCACGTCCCGGAACACCTCGATCCAACGATCGTCGCCGATGTCGATCGGCTCGTGCCCGATGAGCCCGGTCGTCACCGCCACGCCATCGAGGCCGCCGAGCCGCTCCACCGCCGCGCCCACCACCCGGGCCGCCTCGCCCCCGGCGCTGACGTCGCCGGTGACACCGTGCGCCGCCTGCGCGCCGGCCGCGAGGAGCTCGCCGACCGCAGCCTCTGCCCGATCGCCATCTCGACCGACCACTGCTACCGAGGCGCCCTCGGCGGCGATCGCCCGCGCTGCGGCGAGCCCCATGCCGGCGGTGCCGCCGACGATGAGGTAGGAGCGACCACGCAGCAGCAGGTCCACCGGACAACCCTCAGTCGTCGATCCACCGGGCGAGCTCGCCCAGCAGACCGAGATCGATGTCGAGCGATTCCGCAACCTCCCGGATGGCGCTGACGTCCTTCACGAGGTAGTGCTTCGCGCCCGCGGCCATCGCCTCGGGCGGTACCTGCCGGAACAGCCGCACGACGAAGCTGTCGCCGCTGCACTCCGAGACGACGCGCGCCAGCTCCGCTGGCGTGATCCCCATCGATTCGCCGAGCGAGGCGGCGGCGAGAGCCACTCGCAGGTGCACGGTGAAAAGCAGGTTGTTCACGAGCTTCACGCGCTGACCGTCGCCCAGCCCGCCGACGTGGAGAATCGGGCTGCCGTACGACGACAGGGGCCCGCGGACCCGTTCGAGCGCCTCGGCGTCGCCGCCGACGAGCAGGGTCAGCTGGCCGACCTTGATGCTGTCGGACGTGCCGCTGACCGGCACGTCGAGGACGGTCACCCCGGCCGGGGCGGCCGCCTGCAGGGCGAGCGGCAGCTCGGGGCTGCCGGTGACGTGGCTGACCAGCACCGAGCCCGGTCGCATCGCGGCGAGGACGCCTCCGTCGAGCACGAGCTCGCGCACCTGGGCGTCGGAGAACAGGCAGACGATCACGAGGTCGCTCCGGCCGGCCAGCTCGGCCGGCGAGGCAGCGACGGCGATGCCCGCCTGCTTCAGCTCGGCCCGGTGATCAGCTCGGCGCGCGAACACCTCGCTCGGCCAGCCGCCGGTGATGAGCCGATCGACCATCGGCCGGCCCATCTGGCCGGCGCCGACGAACCCGACGCTGATGCTGTCCGACATTGGCTCCCCTGCTCGGTGGTCGCGCGACCCGTCGTGGCGACCGTCGATGCGTCGACTTGACGACTGTGTCAGATTAGCCGGGCGAACGACTACGCTCCACCCGTCACCGCGCCGGGGTCGCCGCGGTCCGATCGCGGTCGCGCGCCGCCAGGAGGTTGCCATGAGCACGCAGCTGCACGGCAAGGTCGTGGTCGTCTCGGGTGGTTCGGCGGGCATCGGCAAGGCGATCGCCAAGCGGTTCGCCGACGAGGGCGCCAGCGTGATCGTGCTGGCGAGGCGCAAGGAGCGGATCGACGAGGCGGTGGCCGACATCGGTGGTGCTGCGTCCGGAATCGTCTGCGATGTCGTTGACCCGCACAGCGTTCGCACGGCGTTCGCCGAGATCCAGTCGGCCCATGGTCGGCTCGACGTGCTGCTCAACGTCGCCGGCGTTGCGCGGGTGCGCACGATCGAGGAGGCGAGCGACGACGACATCGCCACCGTCGTCGGCACGAACTTCACCGGGCCGATCTACACGACGCGCGCCGCGATACCGCTGCTTCGCGCCAGCGGGGGCGGCGACATCGTCAACGTGTCGTCGGAGATCACGCTCGACGACATGCCGTTGATGACGCTCTACTCGTCCACCAAGCGCGGGCTCGACGGCTTCACGCGCTCGATGACCAAGGAGCTGAAGGGCGACGGGATCCGCGTGACCCTCGTGGTGATGGGCACGGTCGGTGACACCGCCTTCGGGGACAACTTCGGACCTGGCGACGCCGAGCGCGCCATACCGCTCTGGGTGCAGGACGGCTACCTGAGCCGCGTCGCCGGCGCCGACCGCCCGATGGACGCCAGCTGGGTGGCCGACACGATGGTGCACGTCGTCACCCGCCCTCGCGGAATGATGATGGACGTCGTGCACACCCGCGTCTTCTGATCGGCTTCACCGACTCCGCCGCGGCGCGGCGCGTTAGCCGAGACCGAGCATGGTCTTGATGAACGGGGCGTCCCAGGCGCCGGTGAGGCCGGCACTCACGTAACCGGCGTCGGTCACGATGTTCACGCCGTTCACATAGGAAGCGGCGGCGCTGCACAGGTAGAGCAACGGCAACGCTTGCTCCTCCGGCGTGGACGGCGCGATGCCGACGGCGTCGCGGTAGTCCTGCGCGAAGCCGAGCCACACGTCGGCGTTGGCGCGGGCGAGCGGCGTGTCGGTCGGCCCGGGGAGGATGCTGTTGATCCGCGT
>JAYVMH010000089.1:0-8829 GCA_043759015.1 Actinomycetota bacterium | reverse complement strand
TGCGCGGCGAGCTCGCGGGTGAGGTTGACGACGGCTCCCTTGGAAGCGCAGTAGTGGGCCTGCTTCACCGGCGCCGACGCCACGTGGCCCAGCATGCTCGCGATGTTCACGATGCTGCCGCCGCCACTTCCGATCATCGAAGGGGCAACGAGCTTGCTGAGGTGCCACACCGCGGTCACGTTCAGTTCCATCGCGTTGCGGAACATCTCGACGGTCTCGGCCTCGACCGCGGTCTTCTGCCCGACGCCGGCGTTGTTGACGAGCACATCGACACGCCCGAACCGCTCGAGCGTCGTGTCGACCAACCGCTCTCGATCCTCGGCGAGCGAGAGATCGGCGGCGACCGCGAGCGAGCCTGGCAACGCCTCTGCCAACGACGCGAGGCGGTCGGCACGGCGTGCTGCGATCACGACGTCGGCTCCGACCGCGTGGAGCACGCGGGCGAAGCGATCACCGAGCCCGGACGACGCGCCGGTGACGATGACGGTGCGACCGTCGAGTCGGAAGAGGTCCAGAGGATTGCCTACGGAGGTCATCAGCGAATTCTGTTCCATTCGGACTGGCCGCAACGCATCTGTGCGACGATGCTGCGATGAAGGTCAGGATCGGCTTCGGCTTCGGTGTGCGCACCAAGCTCAACGACGCTGGGTTCGCCGAGGTCGTCGATGCGCTGGAGTCGTTGCGCTTCGACAGCCTTTGGTTGAGCGAACGGATCGGTGGTGAGGCACCCGACCCGCTGGTCGCGATGTCGTTCGCCGCCGGACGCACCACACGGCTCAAGTTCGGGATGAGCGTGATGGTGCTCCCGGGCCGCAACCCCGTCGTGCTGGCCAAGGAACTGGCGACGCTCGACCGCCTGTCGGGCGGACGCCTCCTACCGGCGTTCGGGCTCGGGGTGGCCGACCCGCACGAGCAGCAGGCGTTCGGCGTCGCACGTGAGGCGCGGGCGAAGTTGTTCGACGAAGCCATCGCCGTGCTGCGAGGGTGCTGGGCGGAAGGATCGCTCACCCATCATGGCGAGCACTTCCACTACGACGATCTGCGCGTGCTGCCCAAACCGCGACAGCACCACGTGGACGTGTGGCTCGGCGGGATCGCCCCATCGGAGCTTCGGCGGGTCGGCCGCCTGGCCGATGGTTGGCTGCCGAGCTTCGTCACACCCGACGACGTGGCCAGCGGCAGGGAGACGATCGAGGCGACGCTGACCGCCCACGGCCGCACGATCGATGACGACCACTACGGCGCGCTGATCCCCTACGCGCTCGGGCCGCTTCCCGATGTACTGATGGCCGGCCTGGCCAAACGGCGACCTGACGTTGCGGATCCCTCCGTCCTCGTCCCCCACGGCTGGGACTCGCTGATGGACACCATCGATCGGTTCGTGGCGGTGGGCACGACGAAGTTCGTCATCCTGCCCGTCGTCGAGCCGGCCTCGCCGGAGGAGTGGCTCCGTCACCTCGAGGTTGCCGCGCCGATCGTGCTCGCCCGCCAGACGTGATGGCCCGCGGCTCGCTGCGCGACGCAACGTCAGACTCGGGCCGCGAATCGTTCGACGAGGGCGAGCGCCTGGGACGCCGGAATGGGCGGCGAGAACAGGAACCCCTGCATGGTGTCGACACCGAGCTGACGCAGGTCGGCGTGCACCGACTCGGTCTCCACACCTTCGGCGACCACGGTGAGCCCGAGTTGATGACCGAGCTCGATGACGGACGCGACGATCGCGCGATCTTCGATGCTGACCTCCATCGCCAGCACGAAGCCGCTGTCGATCTTGAGCTCGCTCACCGGGAGATGGCCGAGGGACCCCAGCGACGTGTAGCCCTGACCGAAGTCGTCGAGGCTGACGCGGACCCCGGACGCGCTGAGCTCTTCGAGCAGCGCAGTAGCCCGCACCGGGTCGGTCGCGAACGAGGTCTCGGTGAGCTCGAGCACCAGCTGCGACGGCCGCAAGCCATGCGCGGCGAGCCGGTTGATGACCAGCCCCGGAAGGTCGTCGCGCAGGTTGCGCGCCGAGATGTTCACGGCCATCGAGAGCGACGGGTGCACCTTGGTCCACCTCGCCAGCTGGGCGAGCGCCGTGTCCAGCACCCATTGCGTGAGTGGAACGATGAGACCTGTTCCCTCCGCGATCGGGATGAAGTCGTTGGGCATCATCAACCCGCGGGTGGGGTGCTGCCAACGAACGAGTGCTTCGAAGGCGACCACCTGACCGGTGGCCGCCTCGATCTTTGGTTGGTAGTGGAGGACGAGCTCGTTGCCCGCGATGGCGCGGCGCAGCTCGGCGATGAGCCCCAGGCGCTGGGGATCGAACTCGTCGATGCCGGGGTGGTAGCGCACGATCGCGCCGTGCGCGATCTTCGCGGTGTGCAACGCCAGGTCGGCGCGCAACAGGAGGGGCTCGGCTTGATCCGCATCGTTCGGCCACATCGCGTAGCCCATGCTCGCCTCCAGCGAGACCGCCACCCCGCCGAGCTCGGCTTCCTGCGCGAGCGCTTCCTGAAGACGGCGCAGGATGATCTCGACGGTGTCGGCGCGCACGCCTGGGAGCACGATGCCGAACTCGTCACCACCGAGCCTGGCCACCGTGTCACCCGGGCGGAGCGTCTCGGAGAGTCGGTCGGCAACGATGCACAGGAGCTCGTCACCATTCTTGTGGCCGAGTGTGTCGTTCACCGCTTTGAAGTGATCGAGGTCGACCACCACCAGTGCTACATCCGTGCCGAGGCGCCCGGCGGCTGCGAGGGCCGCGTTCACCCGATCGGCGTAGATCGCTCGACCGGGTAGTCCCGTGAGCTGATCGTGCAGGGCCAACTGTTCGGCCTGCTCGCTGTTGCGACGGAGGCGAATGCTCACGGAAGCGACGATGCCCCCGAGCGTCAGCCACAGGACCGCGAGCCCGAGGACGATCGTCGCCATCAGTCGATCGATCGACGTCTGACGACTGGCTGCAATCGGCGCATACGGCATGTACACCTCGGCGACGCCGACGACGGTGTTGGCGCGGTCGCCCGGACGGAGCGCGACGTACGCCTCGATCGCCTTCTCGCCATTCACCTTCTGGCCGTCCACCTCGTCGGCACCCACACGTGTGACGAGCGCGACGATGCCCTTCTCAGCTGCCTCGATCACCTCCGGATCGACGACGTCGGCCAAGGGTCCGTGCCCGGGATCCGCCGCATCGAACACGACCTGCCCGGTGGTGCTGCGCAGGCGGAAGACCAGCACGTTGTGATGACGGAGCAGGTTCCCTGCCGACAGGGTGATGTTCGTGCGCTCGTCGCCGTTGAAGCCCAGCGCGAGCGGCTGACCCCGGAGGAACGGCTCGACGGAAGCTTGGGCGATCGAACGCGCCAGCGCACCGCCTTCGCGGAGCGCAGCCTGGTTCGATTCGTCGGTGACGGTGTGCACCAGCAGCAGGCCGAGCCAGAGCACGGGCACGAGGGTGACGCCGGCGTACGCGCCGAAGCGGCGGAGCCATCCCCAACCCGTGCTCGTCATAGTCCTGTCCTATCGGCAAGTTCCTCTCAAGTCTTGAGGAATCTCAGAGGATCAAGAAAACTGCAAGTAGTGGTTGAGCAACTCCGCTTTGTGTCGATAAGGAATATGGTTCAAGTTGAGCCCAGCGCAAGGAGACTGCCATGAAGGGCCGCAACGATCAGAAGCCGTGGGTGGGACGCCGTCTCACCCTGATCCTCGCCACGTTGCTGCTCGCGCTGAGTGCCGCACCGGCCACACAAGCTGCCGCGGCCAACTCACACGGGTCCGCAACCCGCGCCAACAGCCTGCCCCTCGGGTCGATGTACAACGTCGTCGACCAGATCGGTGCACGCGACATGTGGGCGCAGGGGTACACCGGCGCCGGGGTCAACGTGGCCCTCATCGACACCGGCTTCGCTCCGGTGCCCGACCTGCTCGACAGCGGCCGGGTCGTGGGCGCGGTGGACCTGTCGGCCGAGTCCGGCGTCCACGAGGCCACCTACATCGACACCTATGGCCACGGCACGCACATGGCGGGCATCATCGCCGGACACGCTCCGGGCGCCGATCCCGAGCTTGCTGCCGCCCACCCCGAATGGTTCATGGGCGTCGCGCCCGACGCGGGGATCATCTCCGTCAAGGTCGCCGACAACACCGGCGGCGCCGACATCTCACAGGTCATCGCCGGCGTCGACTGGGTCACCGACCACTCCGCCGAACTGCGCATCAAGGTGCTCAACCTCTCCTACGCCAGCGGCTCCGCACTGCCGTACAACACCGATCCGCTGACGTTCGCCCTCGAGCGGGCATGGCGCGCCGGCATCGTGGTGGTGGTCGCTGCCGGCAACGACAGCCGCCAGTCGCACGTGCTGTCCAGCCCGGCGATCGATCCGTACGTGATCGCCGTCGGCGCCGTCGAGGCCACCTCGCAGAACACGTTCAAGGTGCCGACCTGGGCATCGAGTGGCGACGGGGTTCGCAACCCCGACGTCGCTGCACCGGGCGCCCACATCGACAGCCTCCGCGCTCCCGGTAGCCGCATCGACCTCGAGCACCCCGAGGGCTACGTGACCGACGAGTTGTTCCGTGGCAGTGGCTCGTCGCAGGCCGCCGCCGTCATGTCCGGTGCGGCCGCGCTGCTGCTCAGCGCCGACCCCGATCTCACCCCCGACCAGGTCAAGGCACTGTTCAAGGCCAACACCACCCGGGCGGTCCCCCACAACCACATGTTCTCCGGCAACGGCGTCATCCAGGTCGACGAGGCCTGGCAGGCAGCCGAGAACCACGTGCCGCGCAAGGTGCAGAGTTGGCCGACCTCCGACGGTACGGGCCTGCTCGAAGCCGCCCGCGGCCCGGTCCACATGGTCATCAACGGCGACCCGATCGTCGGTGAGGTGACCGTGCTCGGCACCGTGTGGGACGGCGTGCGCTGGACCGGCGTACGCTGGACCGGCGATGCGTGGATGGGTGTCCGCTGGACGAATGCAGCGTGGACCGGCGTGCGTTGGACCGGCGTACGCTGGACCGACATCGCCTGGAACGGTGTCCGCTGGACCGGCGTCCGCTGGACGAGCGCATCGTGGACGGGCACCATGTGGGATGGCGTACGCTGGACGGATGACAGTTGGTCCGCCGCGGTGTGGGACGGCGTCCGCTGGACGGGTGTTCGTTGGACAGGCGTCCGTTGGGACGGTGTCCGCTGGACAGGTTCGGTATGGGACGGCGTTCGTTGGACAGGTGTTCGTTGGACGACGGCCGGATGGGACGGCGTTCGCTGGACCAGCGGCGCATGGGCAGCGGGAGCGTGGTCGGGCGGTGCGTGGGAGTGAACGCTGAGCGCGCCACCGTCCTTCGCGTGTGCGCACTCGGCACAGCGATGGGCGGGGCCGCAATCGCGATTCTCGATCACCTACCGAATGCCGGTCAGCCGCTGCGCGGCGCTGCGTGGTGGCTCGGCCCGGCTCTCGCGCTGCTGTACGCACTCGCCGAGCGGACGGTCTTCCACTTCGAACTGCGCCGCGAGGCGATCTCGTTCTCGATCAACGAGGTGCCCACCGCATTCGCGCTCGTGTACCTGGCGCCCTGGCCGGCCGTCGGGGTACGCATCGTCGGCAGTCTGCTGATCATCGCCCTTCGCTGGCGGTCGAGCCTCTACAAGCTCTTCTTCAATGCGTGCATGTTCACGCTCGAGCTCGCGATCGCGTACTGGATCGTGCGCACGGTCACGAACCAATGGGGCAGTCGTCCGGCGACCATCATCTTCGGCGTCACGCTCGCCACCGCGGTCGCAACCGCCGTCAGCTCCGTCTTCATCTCCACCGCGATCGCGTTGGTGGAGGGCAGCTTCTTCGAACGCCTGCGCGGCGAGATGCGCATGGCGGTGCTCGTCGCGCCGCTCAACGCGATGGTGTCGGCCGCGATGGTCGCACCGACGCTGATCTCGCCGTGGTTGGCCGTGGTGTCGGTGGTGCCGCTGATCGCGTTCTGGGCGTTGTTCCGCGGCTACGGCCGGCTCGAGCAACGCTTCCGCGACCTCGACGCATTGCACGGCTTCGTCCGCAAGGTCGGGCCCACGCTCGATCTCACCGAGGTCGCGGCCACCGCCGCGTCCGAAGCCGCTGCTCGGCTGCGCGCACGGCGCGCGTCGATCATCGTCTTCGACGACACGAACGGCAATCGCCGCCACGACGTCGGCGACCCTCTCCCGCAGATGCCAAAGGGATCCGGCGATCACCGTTGGGCGTACGTGTTCGCTCATCCGGAGGCCCGGCTGCTCGAGGCGGAGGATTGCGCCACGTGGGGGCTCGATCGTCTCGGCCACGTCGGCGATGTGATCGTCGCCCCGATCATCGACTCCGGCGCTGTGCTCGGGCTCCTCGCGCTCGCCGAACGCGACGGTGCCGAGGACAAGTTCCGCATCGACGACGTCAATCGTCTCGCCACGATGGTCGACCAGTTGGCGCCGACGATGCGCAAGGCGATGTTCCACCAACGCATCGAGTTCGAGGCTCGCCACGACGCGCTCACCGCGTTGCCGAACCGATCGTCCTTCGAGCGGGCGGTCGATGCCACGATCGCCGCGGTCGAAGCCGGCGGCCCCGACGTGGACGACGACGGCGAGATCGGGATCGTCATCATGATGGACCTCGATCGCTTCAAGGAAGTGAACGACACGCTCGGCCACCACGCCGGTGACGGATTGCTCATCGACTTCGCCCGCCGGTTGAAGTCCGTGCTGGGCACCGACGACGTGCTCGCCCGCCTGGCCGGCGACGAGTTCGCGGTGCTCTGCCGGCGCAGCGTCGACGGCATGCACCAGCTCGCCGGGCAACTGGTGAACGAGGCGCGTCGCCCGTTCTCGATCGACGGCCTCGAGGTCGTCGTCACGATGAGCGTCGGGGTCGCCCCGATGGTCGGCGAAGTCAGGGACGCCAGCACGCTCCTACGTCGCGCCGACATCGCGATGTACACGGCCAAGAACCAGCACACGGGGTACGAGCTCTACCGCGACGAGATCGATCGTCGCACCCCGGCTCGCCTCTCGATGCTCGGCGACCTGCGCAACGCCCTCGAGCACCACGACCTGACCGTGCATCTGCAACCCAAGTTGGATCTCGCCACGGGCATCGTCATCGGGGTCGAGGCGCTCGCCCGGTGGGCGCATCCCCAACGCGGCTGGGTGTCGCCGGAGGACTTCGTGCACGTCGCCGAGGAGACCGGGTTGATCAAGCAGCTCACCGATCTCGTCCTCGAAGCCTCGATCCAGCAGCTCGGCCAGCTGCGCGACCACGGGCACCATCTCGGTCTTGCGGTCAACCTCAGCACGCACGACCTGCTCGACGAGCTGCTCGCGGATCGCGTGTTGCGCCGCCTGGAGCAGTACGGCGTGGACCCTGCCTTGCTGACCCTCGAGATCACCGAGTCGTCGCTGCTCATCGACGCGCCGCGAGCGCGCAACACGATCGACCGCATCAATCGCGCCGGCATCCGCCTGTCGGTCGACGACTTCGGAACCGGCTACTCGTCGCTGAGCTACCTGCGCCGGTTGCCGGTGAGCGAGTTGAAGATCGACCGCAGCTTCGTCTCCAACCTCCTCCTCGAGGATCAGGACGAGGTGATCGTCAAGTCGATCATCGACCTCGGCCACAACCTCGGCATGCAGGTGGTCGCCGAGGGCGTGGAGACCGACGAGATCATGAACCGGTTGCGAGGGTTCGGCTGCGACGTTGCGCAGGGCTTCGGCATCTGCCGCCCGATCCCGTTCGATCAGTTCCTCACGTGGCTGAGCGCCACCAACCACCCCAGCCGCCGCAAGGACCCCTTCAGCGCCGGCGAGTGGCTCGACGACCCCGTCTGAGAATTCCGATCGTGACACGATGAGATCGTGCTGATCGTCGAGACCGATCGACTGCAACTCGTCGCGCTGACCGTCGACGACGTCCGCGCCATGCTGGCCGGCGACCGGGTGGGGCGAGCGTGGGGCGATGACTACCCGACGGAGGGCGACCTCGAGCTCGCCACCGCGATGATCGAGAGGGGCGACCCCGCCGCCGCCGTCGACGCCCTATGGGGCCCGTGTCAGGTGCGACTGCGATCGAGTGGCCTCGCCATCGGCGGCGTCGGGTTCAAGGGCCGGCCGAACCAGCACGGTGAGGTGGAGATCGGGTACGGATTCGCCGAGAGCATGAGGGGTCGCGGCTACGCCACCGAGGCGGCGGCGGCACTCATCGGTGTCGGCCGGCGCGCCGGGCTGACGGCCGTGATCGCCGAGACCCACCCTGCGAACCGCGCCAGTCAGCGTGTGCTCGAGCGCCTCGGATTCGTCACGACCCACCGCATCGACGACTGGATCTGGTGGCGGCGACCACTCCCCTGACGTTTCGCGGTTCGGGGCGACCTTCTGGGGCTGCATCGTTCCAAAAGTGCTCCTGGGACGATTTCGTCTCCGAAGCCGGAACGAGAATCGCCCAGATCAGCGGCTCACGCATTCCCGAGCGCGATACCGCGCCATTGGCAACGAAGGGGGTGAAAAACCAGCGAGCCACTCGCCCCACGTGGAGGGAGTGGCTCTGACCTGGTTCTTTCTAGCAGCCCCAACGGGATTCGAATCCGTGCCGCCACCTTGAGAGTGTCAGCGACGCTGTCCGTCCCGTGTTGTCAGATGTCGTGTTGTCAGATGTCGTGTTGTCAGATGTCGTGTTGTGGTGTCTGATCTGCGGCGATGCTAACCGTGGTGTCAATCGGTGTTGCGCTGTGTTGCCCTCTGCCAATGGATTTCGCGTCGATCCATTGGCAGATCCATTGCCAGGACGCGTTCGATTGGCTGCACGTCCGGGGGTGTGCGACCTCGTT
>JAYVMH010000088.1:0-8836 GCA_043759015.1 Actinomycetota bacterium | reverse complement strand
CGGCCTGCACGAACTGCCCGCCTTGGTAGCGCAGGCTCATCGCCAGGCCGTCGATCTTCAACTCGCACACGAACCGGGCGGGCGCTCCGGCGAGTCCCTTCGCCACGCGCTCACCCCACGCCGAGAGCTCGTCGCTGTCCATCGCGTTGTCGAGGCTGGTCATCGCGACGCGGTGAGTGACCGCCGAGAACGCGGATGACAGCTCACCGCCGCCCACCTGCCTGCTCGGCGAGGCATCGTCCGCGAGCTCGGGATGCTCGGCCTCCATGACCGCCAACTCGCGGACCAGGTGGTCGTAGTCGGCGTCGCTGACCTCGGGCGCATCGTCGGCGTAGTAGCGCTCGTTGTGGTGGGCGATCTCGGCACGGAGCGCGAGGATCCGTTCGGCGGGCGTCATCCGACCAGTGTGCCCGCGATGATCAGGCGCCGAGCGCCCAGCGGCTCGCGTTCGCCTGATCGCGCACGCGACGACTGACCTCGTTGGCGACGTGGTGGACCCGCTCGGCCACGGCGGGGGTGTGCGACGACAGGCCACATTCGGGCGTGATGATGGACTGCTGGCGCAGCATCGCCGGGTCCGCCCCGCGCTGCACCAGCTCGCACCACAACTGCGACAGCTGACGCCACGGGCGTTCGGCCGACGTGGTGATCGGTCCGTTGGTGGGCACGACGCCCCACGCCACGTAGCCACCGCGCTCCATGAAGCGCACGAGGTAACCGGCCGACTCGGCCACTTCAGGCCGAACCACGATGGAGAGGACGTCCGGACCGGCCGCCAGCTGCGACGGGATGTCGGCGAGGCCGCACACGTGCAAGCCGGAAACGGCCGACGTCTCGATCGCCGCCAACGCACCCGACACGAGATCGATCGCCGTGTCCGGGGCGATGGGGAAGCCCGGCTGCATGAGCTCCGCGAAGTCCGATTCCTCGATGAACACGAGTTGCCGGCACCCGGGGAGCGCGAGGTCGACGGCGCGAATGATGTGCTCGACCTTCGCCCGCACGCATCGCACCGCAGCCTCGAACGCCTCGCTCATCGGCACACCGGCGCGCATCAGCGCATGGCCGAACGTGACCGGCCCGACGAACTGCCACTTGATCCAGCCGGTGCGACCCTGTGCCGCCTCGAGGAACGTACGCAGACCGACGAACGCATCGTGCTGCAGATCGGTGACCACGGGGGCCAACGGATCGACCTGGGGTGCATCGACCGAGATGCTGCCGTACTGGCCGATCGTGATGCCCTGCATGCCCACCATCGCCTGAGCGATCCAGCCCTCGGCGGGGCTCCTGCGGGGCAGCGAGGGGATGGCGGGAAGCGCCATCGATGCGAGGACGAAGGCAGCCGCCTCGGCTGCGTCGCGATGCGGGAGGCCGCCGATGCCCGTTGCCAGTCCACTCGGAATGTTGATCCGGTTCATCGATGCCTCCCTTCGCTCGACCCTGGCACCATCGTTCCACGGCGCCCCGCCGAAAAGCGAAGCGACGAGTGTGAGCGATACGTTGGCCTGGTGCGCGGTCAGCCGACAAATCTGTTGACACCCCGGGCCTTTCTTCTGCTGTTGAGGTTCGTGTGGGTGGCGGTGGCCATCGCCATGGGCATTGCGCTCCGCGACGCCGGTCTCGTCGCCGTCGTGGCGTGGTGGGTCACCGTCGGCGCGATGGTGGTCGATCTGGTCGTGCCATCCACCATCGGCCTGACGGCGATGCGCATGGTCGCTCCTGTCACGATCGTCGCCGCGGTGCTCGCCGTCGCACTCGGCGCTCCGGCCGTTCCGAGCATCGTCGCCCTCGCGCTCGCGCTGCTCGCCACCGCGCTGGTGTTGTCGGGCGAGATCGGCGAAGCGATGGTGCAAGGTTCGGCATACGGACACGAGCAGCGCTTCCCCCTTCGACCCCCTGCCGCGCTCCTGCTCCCAATGGCGACCAGCTGGGTGCTGTGGTGCGCCACGGTGCTCGGCTCGATCCTCCTGCTCCGCGACCATCGCTGGGCGCTCGGCGTCGTGGTCACCGCCGTCGCCGGGGCACTCACGTGGTTGCTGGCCGGTCGGTTCAACCGGCTGTCGAATCGGTGGCTCGTGCTCGTACCGGCCGGCGTCGTCGTGCGCGACCCACTGGTGCTGGGCGAGACGCTGATGGTGCAACGCCACAACCTCGCCGGCGTGCAACTCGCCCTCGACGACACCCGCGCCGCCGATCTCACCGGCCCTGCGGCCGGCAACGCAGTCGAGGTCGCCGTGCACGAAGTGGTCCTTGCAGTCTTCCCCAGCTCGGCGGAACATCCGACGGGCCGGGCCATTCACGTCCAGTCGTTCCTGGTCAGCCCTACGCGCCCGGGCCGAGTTCTTCAGTGGGTGAACGACCGCTGACGCCGACGTCCCCGCAACAGCAGACGCCACTCGACCCCTCCCCGACCCTCCCCGACCCTCCCCGATCCTCTCGCTGTGTCACACGCAGGACCACGGGGCGCCGTGGGCGAAGACGTGGCACAGACCGGATGTTGGGGTCAGCGGGCGGCGCCGCCGCCGAGGACTCGCGCATCCGAGGCGTCGTAGAACACGACGCTCTGCCCGGGGGCGACCCGGCGCTGGGGTCGGCTCCACCGGACCGTCGCGTGGTCAGTCCCGAGCTCGATGGTCGCGGCCGCCGTCGGCCCGTGCGCGCTGCACTGCACGAGCACCTCTCCCTCGACCGGTTCGTGCGCCCACACAACCGGGCCGACCCGGAGGGATTCGGTCGAGAGCATCGACTCGTCGCCCACCTTGACGACTGCCGAGGCGTGGTCGATGTCGACGACGTATCGCTTGGGGCCGCCGCCGGGCAGCCCGATGCCACGGCGCTGACCCAAGGTCACCATCTCCAAGGCCTCCGCGTCGCCGAGGTAGGTACCATCGACCGCGTCGACGACCTGCGCGCGACGGAACGGAATGCGCGTGCCGAGGAACTGCGTGCGTCCGCCAGTGCTGGTGATGAAACACACGTCCTGGCTGTCCGGCTTCGCCGCCGTCCGCAGACCGAGCGCGGTCGCCCGCTCGCGCACCTCGGCCTTGGTGAGGTGCCCGATGGGGAACAACGTGCGTGCCAGCTCCCGCTGCGGCAACATGTGGACGACGTAGCTCTGATCCTTCGCGGCGTCGTGGCCACGAGCCACGTATCGCACGCCGTCCACATGCACGATGCGTGCATGATGGCCGGTCGCGACGGCATCGAACCCGAGCAGATCGGCTCGCTCGCTGAGCCGATGGAACTTGAGGTGTCGGTTGCATTCGATGCATGGATTCGGCGTGATGCCGTCGCGGTGCGCCTGCACGTAGGGATCGACGACGTGGGTCTGGAAGTCGTCGGTGAAGTTGAACACGAGGTGGTCGATGCCGAGCTGTTGGGCAACGCGCCGGGCATCGTCGACGTCGGCGACCGAGCAGCACCCCGTGTCGCTGTCGCCCCCCCAGAGGCGCATGGTGATCCCGACGACCTCGTGCCCGTCTCGGAGCAGTTCCGCGGCGGCGACGGACGAATCCACGCCCCCGCTCAATGCCATCAGGACCTTCACGTGGCCGCCGCCCGTAGCCGCCGTACCGCTTGGACGACGGCGTGCGCGCAGAGATCGACATCGCCATCGGTCGTGGTACGGCCCAACGTGAGCCGCAGCGCACCGAGTGCACGTTCGCGAGGCACGCCCATTGCCGCGAGGACGTGCGAGGGTTCCATCGCACCGCTGGCGCAGGCAGACGCCGCGCTCGCGCACACGCCCGCTTCGTCGAGCAGGAACAGGAGCGCCTCGTTCTCCACGCCGTCGATGCACACGTGCGCCGAACCGGCAACCTTCCGATCGCGAGCGACGGTCTCGTGAACGTCGGGTAGTTCGGCGGTCAACCAGTCGACCAAGCGGTCGCGCAACGAAGCGAGGCGTACGATCTCCGCCGCACGATCGCGATCGGTGATCCGCAACGCTTCGGCGAGGGCGACGATGCCGGCCACGTTGTGCGTGCCACTGCGGCGCTCGCGTTCCTGGCCACCGCCGATGACGAGCGGGGCGAACGACACACCCTGCTTGGCCACCAGTACGCCCACACCCTTGGGCCCGCCGAACTTGTGCGCCGAGAGCGACAGCAGGTCGACGAGCGGGGTGATCGCGCGCAGGTCGAGCCAGCACGGCGCCTGCACGGCGTCGGTGTGCAACGATGCCCGCGGTGCGAGCGCGCGCACCACTCGGGCAACCGCGGCGAGGTCTGTGATCGTGCCGACCTCGTTGTTGACCGCCATCACGCTGACGACGGACACCGACGGGGTCGATCGCAGCGTGTCCGCGAGCGCGCCCGCGTCCACGGCCCCGTCGGTACCGACGCGGACGATTGCACCGTGCACCTGCTCCACGGACGCGAGCACCGCGTGGTGCTCGGTCGCCGGGCAGACGGCTGCACCCCCACGACGGGCGACCGAACCGAGCACAGCCGTGTTGTCGGCCTCTGTGCCGCCACTGGTGAAGATCACGTCGCCGGGCGCGCAGGCGAGAACATCGGCCACGACCTCGCGCGCGTCGTCGACCACCTTGCGCGCCTCACGCGCGAAGCGGTGTGACCCGGAGGGATTGGCGAACTGACCGGAGAGGTAGGGAACCATCGCATCCACTGCCTCGCGATGCATGGGCGTGGTCGCCGCATGATCGAGGTAGGTGAAGCTGCTCACCCGTCCCAGCCTATGAGGGTCCGGCGTCTAACGCCGTGGAGGAGCCCACGCCGCTGGTTGGTAGGTCGGGAAGTTACGCCGCTGGTAGCGGGCGATGACGCACAGCAGGTAGGCCTCCGGGTGCACTGCGGGGTTCCGTTCGTGATGGAGCCGCTCCGCGATGCGGTCGGCGAGGTCCGCGGCAAGCGCGTAGCGGGCATCGGCGCTGAGCTCCCGGTTGCGCATCAGGAACGAACGGACGACGGTGTACTGCTGGTCGGTCATGGCCGTCGGATCGATCGACGCAGCGAACTGGTCGAGCCCGTGCGGCACCGGGAACCACACCGCCTGGGGCAGACCGGTGCGAAACGGGTCGCGGACCACGATCGTGCCGGCGAGGAGATCGCCCACGCGCTGATGGCGCCGCGTGCCGAGCACCATCAAGGTGCCGGTGACCCCGATCGGCGGCAGCAGTCGATCGACGAGTCCACCCATCATCCGCAGGACCGCGTGCCGCAGCCGGATCGGCGCACCTTCCAGTGTGACCGCGCGCAGCCCGAGCGCCCGCTTCCCGACCGTGCGACCGCGCCACAGCGTCTCGAACAGCACCGGGTAGACCATCAGCGCGATCGTGATGAGAATCGCGGACGCGGTCCTCACCGCCGACGACGAGTCGGCGAAACCTGTGACGGCCAGGATCGCCAACGCGAGCCCGACGAACGCCGTTTGGATCATCAGGTCCAGCAGGCCGGCGAACATCCGCGACGAGACCCCCGCTGTCTCCACCTCCAGCACGACCGCCTCGGGGGTGATGATGCCGTCCATCCGGTTCAGTACCCTAGGCGGGAGTGGACATCGATGCATTCGTGGCCGCCCACCAGGGGGCGTGGCAACGGCTGCAGGAACTGACCCACCACGGTCGCCGGGTTACGCAGGTGTCGCCCGAGGAGCTCGACGAGCTGATCCACCTCTACCAACGGGCCGGAGCGAACCTCGCCAACGCCCGCATCGAGTACGCGGCCGACGCGGCGTTGGTCAATCGACTGACGCTCCTCGTGGCGGACGCGCACGGAGTGCTGTACGGCCAACGCGACACCGAGGTCAAGCGAGGCATCGTGCAGTTCACCACGATGACGTTCCCGGCCGCGATCTACGGCCTGCGGAGGTACATCGCGGCGGCTGCGTTCCTCACGATCGTGCCCTGGGCGGTGTTCCAGATCTGGCTCGCGATCTCCCCCACCGCGTTCGACGTGGCCGCACCCGACGCCACCGCGCAGCAGTACATCAACCAGGACTTCGCCGACTACTACCGGAACCAGCCTTCGCAGAACTTCGCCGCGCAGGTGTTCCTCAACAACGTGCGCGTCGGCTTCCTCGCCTTCGCTGCCGGCGCGTTGCTCTGCGTGTTCACGATCGCATTGCTCGTGTGGAACGGGGCCAATGCGGGCATGGCCGGAGGTCTGTTCACCCACGTGGGTCAGGCGGACAAGTTCTGGGGTCTGATCCTGCCCCACGGAATGTTGGAGATCTCGGCTGTCATCGTCTCCGGCGCCGCCGGGCTGCGCATCGGCTGGTGCATCATCGATCCGGGGGATCGACCTCGCTTCCACGCGTTCGTCGACGAGGCTCGTCGGCTCGGCACGGTGCTCGTCGGCCTGGTCGCCGCGTTCTTGTTGGCAGCCACGGTCGAAGGGTTCGTGACCGGTCGACCGTGGCCGACGTGGGTGAGGATCGGCGTCGGGACCGTGATGTTCCTGCTGTTCTGGGGGTGGACGATCGTCTTCGCGATCCGAGCCGTGCGGAACGGAACGGAGGACTTCACCGCCGACGCACCACTCTGAGGCACGGACGCACGACATCGATCGAACTACAGCCGGCCGCTCGCCTTCAACGCGAGGTACGTGTCGACGAGCTCGACGGCGAGAGCGCCGGGCGGGGCGTCCACCACCACGGCGCCGGCGGCACGCAATCGAGCAACCGCCTTCGCCCGGTGTGCCAACGCGTTCACCGCGGCCGCCTGACGGAACACGTCGCCGGCCCACGCCGTGTCGACACCGTCCGACCATGCGAGCACATCGAGGTCCTGGACAGCGGCGACGACGACGAGATGGCGGCGAGTGAGGATCGGGAGCGCGGGCAGCAACGCCTGGTCCACCACGGCCTCCACCAGATCGGTGAGCACGATGTACAGCGAGCGCCGACGAAACCGGGCCGCAGCCGCCGCGAAGGCGACGTGGTACGCACTCTCGGAGTAGTCGGGCTCCAACAGGTACATCGCCTCCGCGGCGCGAGCGAGCTGCGCCTTCCCGTTCGTCGGCACGAGGATGCTGCGCACCTGTCGATCGAACGTCACGAGGCCCACGCGGTCGTCGAGCTTGTTCGCGGTCTGCACCACGCCGAGCACGGCATCCATCGCGTGCTCGACCCGCGGCACCCCACCGACCGTGCCGGCCATCACGCGACCGTTGTCGAGCAGCAGCACCACGTTCTGGTTGCGCTCGGCGCGGTACTGCTGCACGATCGGTCGACCGAGCCGGACGGTCGCTGCCCAGTTGATCCGTTTGAACTCGTCGTCGGGGCGGAAGTCGCGAAGCTGATCGAACTCCGTGCCGCCGCCGCTGGTGCGGATGGAGCGCAGGCCGACCTCGAGGACACGAGGGATGCGCAGTCGTCGCTGCACCTGTTCGCGGCTGGGATAGGCGGGCATGACTCGAAGGCCGCCGGCAACTCCCCTCGTCGCCTGACGGCTGACGAGCCGCAACGGACCCTCGACGCGCACGGTCACATCTTGGAGCGGGAACCTGCCTCGACGCCTCGGCTGCAGCGTCGCGCTGGCGCGCAGGCGCGCGCCGGGCTTCAGCGTTCCGTTCACCCGTCGACGCGATGCACCGAGGCTGGGCCACAGCGCGTCGGTGACGGTCACGCGGGCGGATCGCGTCGCGCGGTTGTCGACGAGCCAGGTGAGCACCGCGCGCTCACCCATCGTCATCCGCTCCGGGAGCTCGCGCGTCACATCGATCCGCTTCGGGGACACGCATCGCAGCCCGTCGATTGTCGCCACGGCAACGATCGCGATCTCCGCTGCACCAAGAGCCCACCAGCTGGTCCCGGGCCAGAGGAACAGTACGCATCCGGTGATGGCGACGAGCGCGGCGAACCAGACGGTCGGTATCGGGTACGCCGGGCGTCGCGACACGGGCGGGTCAGCGGGGAGTCGGGACGGTGGCGAGCAGACCGTCGAGCACGAGGTCGGCCGACGTTCCTTCCAGCTCGAGCTCGGGACGCACGATCACACGATGCCGCAGGCAGGGCTTGGCAACCGACTTGACCTCGTCGGGCGTGACGAACGATCGGCCGCTGAGCCACGCCCATGCCTTCGCCGCGTGCAAGAGCCCCGTGGTGCCCCGGGGCGACACACCCAGTTGCAGCGAGGGCGACTCGCGCGTGGCGCGACACAACGCGACGATGTAGCGCTGGACGTCGGGCTCCACTCGGATCGCCTGGATCGCGGCGCGACCCGCAGCGAGATCGGCCGCGGTCGCGACCGGGCGCACACCCGCAGCACGAACGTCGTGCGGGTTCATCCCTGCGTCGTGGCGGGCGAGCATCTCGAGCTCCTGTTCGGCCGACGGGTAGTTCATCGTCAACTTGAACAGGAAGCGATCGAGCTGCGCCTCCGGCAACGGGTAGGTGCCCTCGTACTCGATCGGGTTCTGCGTGGCGATGACGAGGAACGGATCCGGAAGCCGGTGGGTGATGCCGTCGAAGCTCACCTGGCGCTCCTCCATCGCCTCCAACAACGCCGACTGCGTCTTGGGTGGGGTGCGGTTGATCTCGTCGGCGAGCAGCAGGTTGGTGAACACCGGCCCCTGTCGGAACTCGAACCGGAGTCCGTTGGCCGATTGACCGACCAGCTGCTGGCCGATGACGTCGCTGGGCATCAGGTCGGGCGTGAACTGCACGCGGGTGAACGTCATGTCGAACGCGGCGGCGAGGCTCTTCGCCAACAACGTCTTGGCCACGCCCGGCACGCCTTCGAGCAGCACGTGACCGTTGACGAGCAGCGCGGCGATCGCGCCCGTGAGCACGTTGTCCTGGCCGACCACCACCTTGGCGACCTCGTTGCGGACGGCAAGCACCGAGCCGAGGGGGCCACGGTCGGTTCCGTTGG